>NZ_JBFBJL010000008.1:0-217241 GCF_040686075.1 Streptomyces sp. NPDC086519 | reverse complement strand
ATTCTCGGCCTCGGCCTTAGCGGCTGGCTCGACCTCGGTCTCCGGTTCCGGCGTCGCCTCGGCCTCGGCCTTCGCGGCGGGCTCGACCTCGGTCTCCGGTTCCGGCGTCGCCTCGGCCTCGACCTCTGCGGCGGGCTCGACCTCGGCCTCGGCCTCCGGCTCCGGGGACGCCTCCTTCGCCTCTGCCGGCAGCTCCGGCTCGGCTTCCGCCACCGGCTCCACCTCGACCTCGACCTTGATCACCGGCGCAGCCTCGGCCACCGGCTCCGCGACCTCGGCCTCGGCCTCCGCGGCGGGCTCGACCTCGGCCTCAGCCGGCACCGGCTCAGCCTCAGTCTCGGTCTCGGCCTCAGCCGGCACCGGCTCGGCCTCAGCCGACGTGTCGGGCTCCGGCTTGAGCTCGACCTCCGGTTCGATCAGGCGCGTCGCCTGCTTCGGAACCGTGACGTTGTCGAAAGCGGCGGAGACCAGATCGTGTTCGTCAGTCGTTGCCGGCCGGGGCTCCGGGACCGCCGCCGGGGCTTCCGGTTCCGGTGTCGGCGCTTCCTGCTTCGACTGCGAAGGGAGCTGGTCTGCACCCTCTGCCTCGGCGGGGCGCGGCTTTCGCGACCGGCCGAATGCGTTCCGCAGGAGAGTGAGAATGCCCATGTGCGCAACCCTTCGCGTGAGTTGATACCCGTCAACCGCTGGCCAGGACGGACACGTAAGGTTAGCGGCCCCAGGTTGCGATCTTGGGGAGGGTCGATGACTCCTGTCGGGCGCAGGACGGTCGGATCCCAGCCCGTTCTCAAGTCCCCCTCGGCTTCGGTCGGTTCTTCTTCCGTTCGTGAGGCGGCCGTTCGCGTGCGCGCCCTCGATGTCACGCTCGCGCCAATATTTCGCAACGATGGAGTAAAGGTCGGCGGTCAGTGCGGGGAGGCGATCGCCCTGGCCGCCGCCACCTCCTGGCGCAGTGGTTCCAGGACGCTGTCCGGCGGGCCGGTGAGGTCCGTGCGGACCGCGACGAGGGTCTCCGAGCGGCGGACGCCCTCCGCCAGCTCGCGCAGTTGCAGGGTCACCTGATCGACCTCGGCCCGGTCGGGGGGCGGTGCCCCGTGCCGTACCCGGACCCGGGCGGCCGTCGTCGCGTCGACGATGCGTTCCACGGCGACGACCAGGGGCCACCAGGCGGCCGCCCGGCGGCCGGTGGGCGGGGGTTCGGTCAGCGCGCGCTGGAACTCGGTGCGGATGACGGACAGGTCGCGGTAGAGGCGGCGGCGCGTCCGGGCCCGGGCGGCGGGGTCCGCGCCCGCTCTGAAGGCCAGCTCGACGTAGGCCGCGGTGTCCGCCACCGCGTCGGCCAGCCGGTCGCCGACCCGGGTGCGCCAGCTCTCCGGCCACAGCAGGTAACCGGCGATCAGCGCGATCGCGCAGCCCATCAGGGAGTCGAGGAGGCGAGGGAGGAGCAGGGCCGTGCCCTGGTGGTTCAGTACGTCGGAGAGGAGCAGGATGACCGGGGTGATCGCCGCCGTCTGGAAGCCGTAGCCCCGGGGGGTCAGGGCGGGGACCAGCGGGGCCAGGACCGCCATCACCGGCACGTCCCACCAGCCGCGGGGTACGACGGTGAGGACCGTCGCCGCCACCACCAGGCCCGCCACCGTGCCCAGCGCGCGCAGCAGGGCGCGGGAGAAGACCGAGCCGAAGTCGGGCTTGAGGACGAAGGTGATGGTGAGGGCGACCCAGTAGGAGCGCGGGACCGGGACCAGGGAGACCAGGGCCTGGGCGATGCCGATGCACAGGGCGAGACGGATGCCGTAGCGCCAGGAGTTGGCGGTCAGGATCACGTTGCGGGCGGCCCGGGCGGTGCGGATGCCGAGGGCTGCGGGGCGGCCCAGGCGGTCGTCGATGCCCCGAGGGTCGACGTCGGGGGTGGTGGCGACCTCGGCCACGTGCCGCACGGCGTGGTCGACGGCGCGGCCGGTCTCGTTGACGGGCTCGGGCAGGTGCAGCCCTATCGGGCCGGTGTAGCCGGTCTCGATGGCACCGGCGATGTGCAGCACCGCCGCCGGGACCTCCGGCGGCAGCGGCTTTCCGGCGAGGCGGGCGAGCCGGACGGCCGGGGCGGCCTCCACCACCGGGGTGATCGCGTTCAACTGGGCCAGCATGCGGGTGAGTTCGCGGCTGCGGCCGCGGTACCGGGCGCGCCGGGCCAGGATCAGGTCGTATGCCTGGTTCAGCGACTGGGTGACGGTGTGCCGGGCGCGGTCGTACGCCTCGCCGTCGTCGGAGTCGCAGACGGACAGCAGGTCGGCGACCGTGCGGTAGGCGGCGGCGACCGCCGAGCGTTCCGGTACGCCCGAGCGCAGCGGCCAGGCCAGCAGGGCGAGGAGCAGGACCAGCAGGCCGCCGCCGGTCATCAGCACCGGCGTGAGCCACCAGGCGCCGGGCAGCGGCAGGCCCGCGCCGATCACGGAGTTCAGCAGGAGCAGGAGACCGGAGACGGAGGACACCGCGCCGATCGTCGAGATCATCCCGGAGAGCAGCGCGATGCCGGTGATGACGGCGACCGTGAGCCAGCCCTGGCCGTAGACCAGGGAGCCGACGGTGACGCCGACGGCGCCGAAGAGCTGCGGGACCGCGATGTTGAGGATCCGCATCCGGTAGGCGTCGGCGGTGTCGCCGATGACCCCGGACAGGGCGCCCATCGAGGCGAGCGCCCCGTACGCGGGCTGTCCGGCCGCGAGCCCGACGGCGAGCGGGAGGCTCATGGCGACGGCGGCGCGGGCGATGGCGGCCCAGTTGAGGGGGGCGGCCTGCTGGGGCCGGAGGTTCCTTACCAGCCAGTCGGGAGGGGTGAGGCCGATGGGAAGCTCGCGGGACATGTGCCCATTATCGAGGGAGCAGGGGCGGTGCCGACGGAGGGTGGGAGCCACGAGGGGGCGCGGTGGACCGCCGCGTCACCTGCCCGGGATCAGGAGGCTTCGTCCACCCGTGCCAGGAAGTCCCCCAGCACCCGGTTGAACTCCTGCGGGCGTTCCAGGTTGGGCAGGTGGGCGGCCTTGTCGATGACGTGCAGGGTGGAGTCGGGGAGGAGGGTGTGCATCGCCTCGGCGTCGGAGACGGGGGTGTACTCGTCGGCCGCGCCGACGACGACCAGGGCGGGGACCGCGACCCCGGTCAGCAGGGGACGGTAGTCGGGGCGTTCGGCACGGCCGCGGAGGGCTGCTGCCGCGCCCTCGGGGTTCGTGGCCGTCATCATGCGGTGGACGTGGGCCTTCACGTCGGGGTGGGCGTGCGGGGCGACCATCTTCTCCAGGACCTCGTCGGCGTAGCCGCGCATGCCGTCGCGGAGGAGGCGGTCGGCCATGGCGTTCCGGGTCCGTCCGCCCTCCGGGGTCTCGGGGTCGGGGAACGTGTCCGCCAGGACCAGGCCCCGGATCCGGGCGGGGCCGAGGCGGCCGTAGCACTCCATCGCGATCTGGCCGCCCATGGAGAGGCCGGCGAGAACGCAGGTCGTCACGCCCAGTGCGTCGAGGAGTTCCTCCAGGTCCGCCGCGAAGCGGGAGAGCGGGGTGATGCCCGGGGGGCTGCCCGGGGTGAGCGGGGAGGCGCCGTAGCCGCGCAGGTCGGGGACGACGACCCGGCGGGTAGGGGCGAAGGCCGTCCGCTGGGGGTGCCACATCGTGCGGTCGAAGGGATGGCCGTGGACGAGGAGGAGAGGCGTGAGGGGAGTGCGCGGGTCGCTGTCGTCGTAGGCGAGGCAGGGGGGCATGTGATCGACCCTAGGGATCCCCAACTCCTCGGTGCAATAGAATCTTTGCCCTCGGTGCAATGAGGGCGGAGGGGGGAGCGTGGACGACTTCCGGGGGATCGCGGACAGGATCGCGCTGGACATCGCGCGGGGGCGGCTGCGGGCCGGGCAACGGCTGCCGCCGCAGCGGGCGTTCGCGCGGCGGCACGGGATCGCCGCCTCGACCGCCGGGCGGGTGTACGCCGAACTGGTGCGGCGCGGGCTGGTGGTGGGCGAGGTCGGACGGGGCACCTTCGTACGGGCCGCGCGGGCCGCGCCGCAGGGGCAGGCGTTGGTCGAGGACGGTGCCGCGCGGGTCAATCTGGAACTCAACTACCCCTCCGTACCAGGGCAGTCGGAGCTGCTGGCCCCGGCTCTCGCTCCCCTGCTGCGGCCCGACGCGCTCACCGACGCCCTGCGGCCGGCCGCCGCCGACGGCACCCCGCACGCCCGGGAGGCCGCCGCCGCCCTGCTCGCCACCGGCGGCTGGCGGCCCGACCCCGGCCGCGTCCTCTTCACCGGCAACGCCCGGCAGGCCATCGCCGCCACCCTGGGGTCCCTGGTCCGGCCGGGCGGCCGGGTCGGGGTGGAGCCGCTGACGTATCCGCTGGTCAAGGAGATCGCGGGGCGGCTCGGCGTGACGCTCGTCCCGGTGCGTGCGGACGGGGAGGGGCCGGTCGTCGAGTCCGTCCTGGCCGTACACCGGTCCGCCCCGCTCTCCGCGCTCTACCTCCAGCCGACCCTGCACAACCCGACCTCGGTGACCGTCCCGGTCGAGCGCCGGATCCAACTGGCGCGTGCGGTCAGCGACTTGGGGCTGCCGGTCGTGGAGGACCGGATCTGGTCGTTTCTGCACGACGGCCCCGAACCGCCGCTCGCCGCCCTCGCGCCCAGGCTCGTCCATCTCGTCGACGGGCTCTCCAAGCGGGTCGCGCCCGGTCTCACCGCCGGGTTCGCCGTCGTACCGGAGGACCGGGTGGGGGCGGTGGCGGCCGCCGTGCGGTCCGGGGGGTGGAGCGCGGGGGCGTTCGCGCTGGAGGCGGCCGTGCGGTGGATCGGGGACGGGACCGTGGCGCGGCTCGTGGCGGCCAAGCGGGAGCAGGCGGCGCGGCGGCAGCGGCTGGCCCGCGAGGCGCTGGCGGGGTTCGCCGTACGGGCCGATCCGTCAGGGTATTTCGCCTGGTGGGAGCTGCCCGAGCCGTGGCGGGCCGACGGTTTCACGGCGGCCGCGGCCGACCTTGGGATCGCGGTCACGCCGGGTACCGCGTTCCGCGTCGACCCGAAGCGGACGCCGGACGCGGTACGGCTCGGGCTCGCGTCGGCGACGGAGCCGGAACTGGTGGGGGCGCTGCGGACGCTGGCCGGACTCGCGGCGGGAGGCGCGGCCGCGGGGCGGCGGCGAACGACAGGGTGACTTCCGGAGGAGCAGCCGGTCACCTGACTGTCATGTTCTCATCAGGGGTCTGCGGATCCGCCCTGACCGACGCGGAATCGGCGGTGCCGGGGGCCCGCGGCCGCGCCGCCCGCCGCCTGGACGGGCGCAGCCGGCCGCTGCTCCAGGCCGCCGCGGCCACCGTCAGGCCGAGCGCCAGGAGCAGCCAGGAGACCGTGCGCAGGGTGGACGTCAGGGCGTCGTAGACGGCGGCCGCGGCCGGGTGCGAGACGTCCGGCGGCAGGTCGTCCAGGGTGAGCCGGCGGCCGATGGCCAGGGCGAGTCCGAGCAGGGCGCCGCCCAGGGCCGTGCCCAGCGCGGTCGCCGTGACGGCGCGGCGGCGGCGGACGGCGAGGGCGATGCCGCCGACCGCGAAGACGACGGCCGCGACGGGCAGCCAGAAGCCGGCGACTTCGAGCACGTGGAACCCCTTCCGGAGCCGGTCCAGTTCGGCGGCCGGGAGTACGGCCACGGCCGTGTGCTGGACCGGGATACGGGCCGCGAGCGGCACATGGTCCTGGGTGAGCTGGTCCCTGACCTGGGCGGTGACCGGAGCGAGGTCGACGGTCACGGCCTCCTCGCGCTCACTCTGGAGCGCGCTCAGCACGGCGTCATGGGTGGCCCGGTTGCCGGCGTCCCAGGCCAGCCGGAACGCCCGGGTCTGGGTGAAGGAGCGGACCGCCTCGCGCACGAAGGGCGCCACCGTGCCGCGCATCGGCCGGCCGACGTCCACCTCGCGCATGATGCCGTCGCCGACGGTGTCCGCCACGGCGTCCCGGACATCCGGGTCGTCGGCCAGCGGTGCCATCGTGCTGACGTACTGTCCGGTGTCCACCAGCCCGTACGCCGCCCAGGCCGCGAGCGCGCCGAACGGCAGCAGCAGACAGGCCAGCGCGATCAGCAGGGCCGACAGGGCGCGCCGCAGACGTGCGGGCGGCGCGGGCCAGGGGGACCCTGGAGGCCCCGGGGGCACTGAGGGTACTGAGGACACGCCTCCAGGCAAGCCCCTGAAGGCCGGTCAGGCGAGCGGGGTGACTGCATTCGGGGCATCCCGGGCCCAGAGCCGGTCCGAACGGGTGGTACGGCGGCCCCGGAGCGCTCGAACCCTTGGGGCGCCGCGCTCCGGTGGAGGGCTGACCCGAACGGGTGTTTCCTGGTGGGGGAGCGTCGTCGGGCGCCCGCAGTGGCCCCGGCGACCGGTGAGGGGAAAAGGGGAAACAGGGGAACACGTGGGCCCCGGCCGTGGGGGCCGGGGCCCACGCGCACACGGCTCGGCGCCGCTACCGCAGGCGTCGTCCGGCCGCGTCCTCGTGCGTGTAGAACCGGTAGAACATCCAGATGAACGTCACCGCCGCGACCGCGACCGACATGCCGATGGACCGGATGACCGCCTCGCCGGTCTGGCTGTACAGGAAGCCGAAGGCGATGCCCATGAACGCCGTCCACACCAGCGCGTGCAGTTCTCGCGGCAGCCGGGGGGAATAGGTCAGCACGGCGAACAGCACCACCGCGAAGACGAACGCGGTCAGCAAGCCGAACAGCAGGTTCCAGCCGGTGATGGGACCGCCGCTGCGCCGGTTGGCCGCGGCCCAGTAGCCGTAGATCAGCCCGGTCGCGATCGGCATCGCCAGCCGGGCCCTGGCGTGCGCCTGCGCGCTGAACACGTCGGGCGTACGGCCGCTGCGGGGCATCCTGCCGGACGTGGGTGCCGCTTGAGCCATGAGCGTGCTCCTCTCTCCTCGCCCCCGCCTTCCAGAGCACACCTGCGGGTACCCCCTGGCAAGTCGGTCAGCACATCCCGTACGACATGCGATGCGTCCCCGCCCGTGTTTCCCTGGCTCTCGTGAGGGACCACCAGGCGCTGCGGCGGCGGCAGGAACTGCTGCGGGCCCGGGGGCGGAGCATCGCCTGGGTGGCGCCGCTGCTGCTGCTCGCCGGGATCACGGCGGTCGACCTCAACACCACGGAGCGGTTCCGGATCATCTCCTGGATCGTCCTGGTCCCCGGTATCGCGGCGGCGCTCTGCGGGGTGTGGACGACGGCGGTCTTCGCGGTGCTGTCGATGCTCGACTACATCGCCGTGGACGACGTCTTCCCCCACGAGTACCAGGCCGAACTGCCCGACTTCGTCCTGGTCGGCTGCGCGGGGCTGCTGGCCGTCCTCGCCTGCGTGGTCCGCAGGAACGGCGAACGGCGGATGCTGCACATGCGGGACATCGCCGAGACGACCCGGCGTACCGTGCTGCGGCCGCTGCCGCCGGGGTGGGCCGGGCTGGACCACGCGGCGGCGTATCTCGCCGCCGACACCGAGGCCCGGGTGGGCGGCGACTTCTACGACATCCAGCCGGGGCCGCACGGCACGCGGGTGCTGGTCGGGGACGTCCAGGGCAAGGGGCTGGGGGCGGTGGAGACGGCGGCGGCGCTGCTGGGGACGTTCCGGGAGGCGGGCTACCACGAACGGGACCTCGCGACGGTGGCCGACCGGCTGGAGACCCGGATGGTCCGGCACCGGAACCACACGGTGGCGCTGGGCCGAGGCGACGGCGACCGCTTCGCCACGGCGGTCCTGCTGGGGTTTCCGCGGGACACCCCGCACCTCGTGGAGCTGATCAACTTCGGCCACGAGCCGCCGCTGGCGGTGGGGCCGACGGGGGTACGAGCGCTGCCATCGGGCGGCGGACTGCCCCTCGGTATGGCCGACCTGACGACGGCGACCGGGCCGCCACCGACCCTCACCGCCGCCCTCGCCCCCGACGAGACCCTCCTCATCACCACGGACGGCGTGACCGAGGCCAGGAACGCGGACGGCGCGTTCTACGCCCTGCCCGAGGCAGCCGCCCAGGCCCCCGCCGTCGACCCCGCCCACCTCGTCGCCTACATCCGCGACGGCGTACTCCGCCACAGCCGCGGCCACCTGTCCGACGACACCACGATCTTCGCGATACGCCGCACCGAGACGCCGTGAGCGACACGGGCCGTGCCCCGTCAGGGGCGCGGGGAACTGCGCGCTCAGCCACGGCGCACGTGGCACTCCGCATCCGTCCGGCGGACCAACGGCGAGTACCGGCAGTTCGGCACCGCCGAGTGCCACTGTCGTGGCTGAGCACCGTCGCGGCGGCGAACAGGGGGCGGTGAGGAGAAGAGGCGGCGGTGCGGAGGCGGGTGGGGCGCGGTGCACTGCGGGCTTAGCCATGACGCACATGCCCCGTCAGCGGCACGGGCCGTGCCCCGTCAGGGGCGCGGGGAACTGCGCGCTCAGCCACGGCGCACGTGGCACTCCGCATCCGTCCGGCGGACCAACGGCGAGTACCGGCTGTTCGGCACCGCCGAGTGCCACTGTCGTGGCTGAGCACCGTCGCGGCGGCGAACAGGGGGCGGTGAGGAGAAGAGGCGGCGGTGCGGAGGCGGGTGGGGCGCGGGGGCCGGTGTGGGTGGTGCGGGCGTGGAAGGGCGGGGTGTCAAGGGGCTTGGGGGCGGGAGGGGTGGTCCTCAGGGGCGCCGGGGGTGGTCGTACCGGTTGTTACCCGGCCCAAACCTCCCTCGTGCGCCCCGCTTTGCAAGCGCAGCGGTTACCGTGCTGGGCGTAAGCGAAACCGGGGAACAAAGGGGGAGGGCCCGATGCCCGGAACCGTGCTGCTGCTCGCGGCCTCGCCGACCGGCAAAGGGCGTCTGGTGGACGCGGCCTCCGTGCTCCCCGTGCTCGCGGCCGTGCCCCCGGCGATACTCTCCGGCACCGAGACCGCCAACGTCGTCGAACTCGCCGACCCCCTGGAGCCGCAGGCCGTGCTGACGAGGCTGCGGGCCGCCGCGGCGGCGCCCGGTCCGCTGACCGTGTTCGTCACGGGCCAGCTTCAGCTGGACCGCAAGCAGCGGCTGCCGCATCTCGCGCTGGCCCGGACCACGCCCGCCACCGTCCGCTACACCGGCCTGCCCTGGCACTGGGTCCGGGAGGAGCTGCGGTTGCGGCCGGCCGGGGCGACGACGCTGGTGCTCGATCTGCACGCGGATCCGGAGACCTGGGAGCAGTTGCACACCGTGCCGCTCGACTCCGGGCGCAACAACGCCGTGCACGGGCGGATCGCGCCGCCGCCCGCCCGGCGGGAGGTCGGCTCACCGTCGTACATGAAGGCCGTGGCGACCGTGCTGAGGAGCGGGCACCGGCCGGCGATGGCGGAGCTGCACCGGCAGGTGCTCGCGCGGCTCGGGGCGGAGGTCGCCGCCGACATGCTGCTCAGCACGCACACCCCGGACAGCGGGGATCCCCACGACGCCATCAGCGCGGCCGCGCGGGACGGGCGGTACGCCGAGGCGGACGAACTCGCCGCCCGCTGGGAGGAGGCGGCCGCACGGGCGCACGGGCCGGCCTCCGAGGACGCCCTGCACTGGTCCGAGGTGCGGGCCGACCTCGCGATGTTCGCGGGGGACGCGGCGCGCAGCTGCCGTACCTGGCTGACCGTGGCACACGCCCGGCTGGCCGCGGGGCAGCCGACCGACGCACCGGCCGTCGAGGCGGCCGCGGACCGCGCCCACCACCAGTGGAGCGCTATCAAGGACACGGCGCGGGCCCGGGAACTCGGGCCCGCGCTCGCGGAGTTGAGACTGAGGGTGCCGGGCCGCCGGGAGGGCGCCCTGGAGAACGTCCAGCAACACCTGCGGCAGCTTCAGACGAACTAGACGTTCGGCCCGAGGCCCGAGGCCCGGACCCGGTACCCGGCTCAGGCGTACGGGTCGAACGTGATTGCGCTCGGCTTGGCCTTGTTGAGGTGATCGTCGAACTTGGCGTCCTGGAGCGGGAAGTTCGCGCTGCCCCAGTCGGAGGCGTTCAGGACGTCGCGGAGGTTGGACGCCATGTTGTCCCAGGTGAGCAGGTTCTCCTGGTGCCAGGCGGCGTCGTCGTTCTCCGGCGTCTCGCCCCACTTGGCGAACCGGAAGTCGTGGGTGCTCAGGCCGTCCTTGTGGTAGACGACCTGGACGCGCTGGCCGCTCATCGGCACGTCGGCGACGGCCTCGGTCTCGAAGTTGCCGTGCTGGGAGGCGGACAGGTACGACGGGTGGTCGGCGCCCTGCTCGACCCAGACGACGATGCACTCCCAGTCGTGGCGGTGGCCGATGCCCGGGGACGCCTCGTCCTTCTCGAAGTAGCTGGCGTAGATGATCCCGCACCAGCCGTTGTTGCACTTCGCCCGCGAGTAGGTGTTGGCGTGGTCGAGATGGCCGGAGCGGCACTGGCCGGTGACCGAACCGGTCGGCTTCAGACCGCCGTTGAGGTTGCCGTCGGGGTCGATGGCGGCCGCGGGGTAGCAGCTGTCCGTGTCGTAGTCGTACAGCGGCTCGAAGAACTTCTGGAACGTGGTCGCGTTCTCCGGCAGGTTCTGCAGGACGCCCGCGGAGGCGCTGAAGGGGAGGGCGAGGGTGAGCGCGGCGGCGCTGCCCACGACGGCGGCGGCTCGGCCGAGGCGGCGGGTCCTGGTTCGGGACATCGGGGGCTCCAGTCGACGGTCCGGGGGCCGTTGGTACGGTCCTTTTGCCCCGGACATGACATCAGGGTGCTCGGTCAAGAGTGGCAAGCGGAGAGCTCGATGGAAGTGCTTTCTGTCAAACGGGGGGCGGCGTTTCGCGGAATTGACCAGTGCGCGCTCGCAGCGCGAAACCCCCGGCGGGACAGGGGGAGGGTCCCGCCGGGGGTGATCTGGGGAGGGGTAGGCGCTAGTGGCCGGTGCTGTGCCGGGCGGTCGCCGTGGCGGGCGAGCCCGGGGAACTGTCCGTCGCCCGCGCCGGGCCGGCGTTGGCGGCTGTGATGAGCGCGGCCACGGCGATCACCGCCGCGACGAGACTGCGGGCGGTGGGGGTCCCCCCGATCGAGCGCATTCGAGACCGGGCTAGTGCGGTGGGGCGTGCGGATGTGCGTCCGAGCACGGCGACCTCGCAACAACAGGGGCGGGTTAAGCACGTTTAATTCGCGGTTTAACCTAGGGGTTGTCAGAGTGCAACGGCAAGGGGTTCAGGGGGAGTTGGGGGGAATGGCAGGATGCAGGAGCGGGACGATCCGGAGACCATAGGGCGGCGGGTGCAGCAACTGCGCACCGAACGCGGGCTGACCCAGCGGCAGTTGGCCGAACCGGCCTACACGCCCGCGTACATCTCCACGCTGGAGGCCGGGCGGGTACGGGCCTCCGACGAGGCGCTGCGGCACATCGCGGGCCGGCTCGGCGTCGGCTTCGAGGAGCTGGCCAGCGGGCGACCCGCCCACCTCGCCACCGACCTGAGGCTACGGCTCACCGAGGCCCAGCGCACCCTGGCCACCGGCGAGGCCGAGGCGGCCGCCGCCCAGTACGCGGCCCTGTTCGAGGAGGCGGAGGCGCACGGGCTCGCGGTCGAGCAGGCCACCGCGCTGCTCGGGATGGGCGAATGCGCCCTGGACACCGGTGAGCTGGGACAGGCCAGGGAGTACTTCGAGCGGGCCGAGCTGTGGACGGCCGAGGAGCCGCTGCCGGTGCGGGTACCGGCGATCCGCGGCCGGGCGGTCAGCCACTACCTCGCCGGTGAACTCCGGTACGCCGTCTACCTCCTTGAGTCCACGCTCGACGAACTGAACCGCGGCGGTCTGCACGACCCCGACGCGCTGCTGCTCCTGTACGCCTCCGCCATCGGCCCGTACATGGACATGGGCGCCCACGCCCGCGCCGCCCAGGCCGCCGAACTCGCCCTCGCGCTCGCCCCGCAGGCCGGCGACCCCGCGCTGATCGCCCGGATGCACCGCTCCGTCGCCCGCACCCTGCTCGCCGAGGGCCGGGTCGCCGAGGCCGACGCCTCCCTGGCCAAGGCCGCCGAGCTGTACCGCCAGCTCCAGCTCCGTACCGAACTCGCCAACTGCCACTGGATGCGCGGCTACGTCTACGCACAGAACGGTGAACTGGAGCGGGCGGAGCGGGAGTTGCGGGAGGCCCTCGCGATGCTGTCCGAGACCCGCGCCGCCCTGTACCGCAGCCAGGCGGCGGTCGAGCTGGCCGACGTACTGCACCGCCGCGGCAAGTCCGCCGAGGCCGCCGAGCTGCTGCACGACGTCCTCGGCGACTTCTCCTCGGAGCGCGGCGCGGTCCACTCGGCCGCCGCGCACCGGTTGCTCGGCATCATCGCCGAGGACGCCCGGGACACGGAGGCGGCGGAGGAGCACTACGTCCGCGCGCTGAGCCTGCTGGAACGGGCGGGTGCGGCCGGTGACCTGGCGGACCTGTGCCGCATGCTGGGCGACCTGCTGCGCCGGACCGGCCGGGTGGAGGCGGCACTGGACGCGTACCGCACCGGCCTCGGCCACCGTACGGCCCCGGGCACCACGACCCTGGGACCGGCACCGGCCCAGCCGCCGCTGTAGCGGACGCCGCGACACCGCGGCCGCCGGTCCTGGGACGCGACGCCGGACGCGACGCCGGCGAAGACGGTGGAGCAGCCGTCGGATCCCCGTCGGATCCCCGTCGGATCCCCGTCGGATCCGTACGGGACCCCTCGGGCCCCGGCCGTCAGGCCTGCGCGCGCCCCCGCTCCCTGACCTGGGCGAGGCGTTGGACGCCGATGCCGAGGGCCTGCTCGGTGGTGGTGTCGGGGAGGGTGCCGAGGGCGCCGGCGGTGAGGACGATCGCGTCGTCGCCGACCCGGACGACGGCGACGTCGAGGGTGAGGGTGGTGGGGTCGGCGGCGGCGGAGGGCTGTGCGGTGAGGGTGACCCGCAGGCCCTGCCGGGCGTCGCCGAAGTCCCGCAGTCCGGCGTCGGCGACCTGGACGGTCTCGGTGCCGGCCGCGGTCGTCTGCGCGGTGAACTGCGCGCAGGTGCGGGGCAGGGCGCGCAGCCAGGCGAGGGTCCGGTCGATGTCGGCGGAGCGGCTCGCGTCGACCTGGTAGCGGAGCTGGGCCGCGTCGTCGCCGTCGTCGAGGGCGGTGGCGGCCCGGGGGCCGGCCGGGGCGCCGAGCAGTTCGTCGGTGTACAGGGCCTCAAGGAGACGCTGGCAGTCGGGTTCTCCGGTGGCCGCCTTGAGCAGCCCGTCGTGCCAGGTGGCGGTGCCCTCGGTCGCCGTCCACGGCACGCCCAGGTCGCTTTCGCCGATCAGCGCGGCCTGTGCCTGCGCGACGGTGAGCGCCGGGGTGCCGGGTGAGGCGCCGGGACTGGCCGGGGCGGCCCGTCCGGCGGCGGTCGCGTCGGCGCCCGGGGCGGAGGCGGAGGCGGGAGCGCCGGCCTGCGGCGGGTCGGCGGCCGTACAGGCGCTGACGGCGGCGAGGAGGCCGGCCATGACAAGGCCGGAGGCGGTGACTCTCATGACGGGGCCTTCCCGGAAACCAGGAGCAGCGGAGCGCGTGCTCCCACGCCACCACCCCTCGCCCCCGCCCACCACCGCTGCCGGTCCGTCCGGGTGAGGACCGTGTCCGGCCGGGCGCCCCGCTCCTTCCGCACGCGGCCGGCGACGCGGTGTTCGGCCTCCCGTCCCCCTGGCCGGGGCGTTCCTGCCGACCCGGCGCCTGCACGGCACGGGCCGGACAGTTCGTCAACATGCCCTCAAGACCGGGACGGCCGTCGCGCGGGTACCGGCCGGCGAAGTCCTCGTCGTATGACGGAGACGGAGCGGCAGCGCACACCCGTGACAACTGCATCGGCCCGTGGAACAACCCCGGGGAGTCAAGCTGGGGCGTGTGGTGAAAGCGGCCAGTTCAGGTGTGCGTGGGCGGTGAGCTCGGGCGGTGCTTCTCGGTACCGCCCGAGCAATGCCGTGACTATTCGGGCAGCGGCAGGTGCCCGATCACCTTTTGCCCGACGACCGCGGACATGCGCAGGGCGTGGTAGGCGTACTCGCGCATGGCCTGCTCGTATCCGGCGATGCCGTCGAGGAGCGGCTTGTCGTCGGCGGCGACGGCGAGCAGTTGAGCACCCAAGGTGTGCGCGTCGCGCAGTGCGGTGTTGGCTCCGATGCCCAGGGCGGGGCTCATGGCGTGGACCGCGTCGCCCATGACGGTGATGTTGGACGGTTCCCAGGCGTCGACGGGTACGCAGCTGCGGCACTTGAGGGCCTGCACGGTGGCGGTGTCCCACAGCCGGACGGTGTCTACCAGGGCCGGGTGCCAGCCGGCGACCCGCTGCAGGGCGTGTGCCTTGAGCTTGTCGGGGCCGGCGGTGAACAGTTCGTCGTCGGGGAGCATCCGGTCGGGCAGGGAATTGAAGATGCTCAGGGCGTAGTCGGCGGTGGCCTCGCGCCGGAAGCCGGGGTCCTGCTCGGCGATCAGCGGTGATGTGGGGTCGGTGCGCTCCAGCGGGCCGAGGGTCAGCCCGGTGAAGTCGGCGTCATAGGCCAGGGAGAAGGCGTTGAACAGCTCTGCGGGCAGCTTGGCTTTCGCCTCGTCGGTGAGGTGGATCTTCGCGGCGATGTGCCGGGAGCCGAGGTCTGCGATCCGGACCTGAGGCAGGCGCTGTGCGCGCACGGCGGAGTTGATGCCGTCCGCGGCGATGAGCACGTCGCCCTCGACCGTGGCACCGTCCTCCAACAGCACGGTGACTGACGAGTCGGGGTTGGTGCGGTAGCCGGTGACCTTGGCACCGAAGTGCACGGCCTTCTCCAGGCCGAGGTAGAGGATGCGGCGCAGAGTCGAGCGGCACACCACCAGGTGCTCGGGGATGTCGGCGGGCACGCCGGTGCCCTCGGTGGCCGACCGGTCCCGGGCGGGGCGGAGGTGGAGCTGCTCGTCGAAGAGGAGCATGTCCTCGCTCGGCATGCCGCAGGTCGCCAGGAACAGCTCCCACAGGCGCGGTTCCAGCGCCGCGTGCAGCGCGGAGGTGCCGGTGGAGTTGATGTGGATCCGGTACCCGGCCTCGCGTGCCGCGATATCGGCGTCGCGTTCGTAGACGGCCACGTCCAGGCCGTGCCGGTTCAGGTAGTGGGCCAGTGTCAGCCCGGCGAGTCCGCTGCCGGCGATGACAATTCGCATTTCGGACACAGTACTCCCAGTGCAGAGTTCTTCTCGTACTCGGAGCACACCAGGACTCCCCTGAAGGGGAGGACGTTGACGCAGAACGGGAAACCGGTGACCTGCGGTCCGGACTACCAACCGGAAAGCAATTTCGTGTGCCTCGCAAGCGTACACCGAAAGTACGCCGCCAGGGCTTATCACCCCTGCCGGGTGTGGGAGTTCACTACCTGAGCGATATGGGAGGAGGTCTTTGTCGAATTACCGCATAAGGCCTTGACGTATTGCGGGACATCTGGTCGGTCAATCATGACTTGACCAATGCGGGTAATATGTGCTCGCATTCCACTCGATCGCTTTCACGTCCTTTTTCTGCGTCGGAAGGGCTGGCTGCCGAACGTCGGCCACGGCTGGGCCAGAGGAATTCTCCGGTGCCGTCGACTCCAACCCGCAAACGTGGCGACCGCGTGGTCATGAGTGTCCCCTCGGCTTCAGGCGGCCTGCCGAGGTTGGGACCGGGCGCGACAGATGGTTGGCCGGGCGCCCCGCTCACGTCCCGGCGAGGGCGGCCCGCAGTTCGTCGGTCACCGCGTCCAGGCAGCTGCCGAAACTCGCGTCCCCCTTGGCCCCGATCCAGCGCCGGAAGGCGTTGTCGCAGGCCACCGTGGCGAGCTGGGCGACCAGTCCGGCCGTCCCCGGGTCCACCTGGCGCTGTTGCAGAGCGTCGCGGATCGCCTCGGTGATCGCGGCCGCCTTGGTCCGTTCGCGCTCCAGCAGCTCCGGGCTGGCGTCGATCACCGCCCGGCGCTCCGTCGCGCCGTCCAGGTGCTCGACGAGCTGGGCACCGACGCGCGCCAGGGCGTCGAGGACGGCGGCGAGCGGAGCCGCGTCCGGGTCTGCCTCCAGGACCGCCTTCGCGAGCGCCGGGGGCAGGCGTTCCGACCCGGCGAACAGGACCTCGCGCTTGTCCGGGAAGTAGCGGAAGTAGGAGCGCCGGGTGAGTCCGGCCCGCTCGGCGATATGGGTCACCGTCACGTTGTCGTAGCCGCGCTCCAGGTAGAGCTCCAGAGCCGCCCGCTTCAGGCGCTCCTCGGCACCCGGATCCCATCTCGCCACAGCCCGACGGTAACAGGTGATGTCCCACCGTGTCATCAGTGCTAGCCTGCGGTCACGACACACTGTGTCATCACTGGGGGCACCCGTCCCCGGTGCGGCCCGGAGCAGGCAGGGTGACGTGCGCATGACCGAGACCGGCGAGACCGGCGGGACGACAGGCGAGAGCAGGGCGAACGACGAGGTGTGGGTGGTCGGGGCGACCGGCCGGGTGGGCCGGGGCGTGACCGCGCGACTGGCCGCGCGGGGGCTGACGGTCGTGCCGGTCGGCCGCAGCCGGGAGCGGATGGTCGCCGCCGGGACCGAAGCCGGTCTGCCCGGGGACGCGAAGGTGGTCGTCGCCGACTCGGCCGAGCGGATCGCGGCCGAGATCGCCCGGGGGCGCCCGCGGGTGGTGGTGAACACGATGGGCGCCTTCGCCGACACGGCACCGGTGATCGCCCGTGCCTGCATGCCCGGCGGCCACTACGTCGACCAGGCCAACGACGTGGTCGCCGTGGACCGGCTGCTCGCCCTGCACGACGAGGCGGTGCGGGCGGGCAGCACCCTGGTCACCGGCGCCGGATTCGGTGTGCTGGCGACGGAGGCGGTGGTGGCGAAGCTGTGCGAAGGGCGTCCCGTGCCGCACCGGGTGCGGGTCGACGCCGTGAGTTCGGTGGCCGTCGAGGCGGGCGTGGTCGGTGCCGCCCTTGCGGCCAGCATCGTGGACGCGCTCACCGCCGGCGGGCGGCGGTACGAGAACGGGCGGCTGGTGACCTCGCGCCTCGGCGCGGACCCGCAGCGACTCGCCTTCCCGGACGGGGAGTCCGCGACGTCGGCGGGTGTCGCGTCCGGCGAACTCCTCGCGGCGCACGCGGTGAGCGGGGCACCGTTCGTCACCGCCGCCTCCGCTCTCGTGCCGACCGGTGCGCTGATACGTGCCCTGCTTCCGCCGCTCGGCCGCCTGCTGTCCGTTCCGGCGCTGCGACGCCTCGCCGTCGACCGGCTCGGCCGGGCCCCGGTGAAGGCCGCACCCCGTCCGCGCGAGCACTCCTGGGGGCACGCGGTCGTCGAGTGGGCGGACGGCACCCGGCGCGAGGGATGGCTCCGCGCCGGCGACGGCATGGACTTCACGGCCGACGTCACCGCCACCGTCACCGAACTGCTGGCCCGCGGCGTCGGCAGGCCCGGCGCCTGGACGCCGGCAGCCGGCCTCGGGGCCGGCCTCGCGACGACCGCGGGCGGCACCTTCGTACTGGACTGACTGGACTGACTGGACTGACTGGACGTACTGGACTGACTGGATTGGACTGACCGGATTGGACTGAACCGCGCTCGGCCAGGCCCCGACGCCGGGCGGGGCGGGTCAGGAGAGGGCGGTCGCCGCCCGGTGGAGTTCGGTGAGGCGGTGCTGGGCCAGAGCCGGCAGGGGCTGGTCGTTCGCCGGGGCGATCCACTCGGTGAAGGCCGTGTGGAACGCGCGGACGCCGAGGTCGGCGGCGAGGCACGCGATCGGGTCGGGTACCCCGCGCTGGTGGAGGGCGTCGGTCAGGGCCGCGGCGAGGGCGAGTTCCTTGAACGCGGAGCGTTCCCGCAGTTCGGCGTGGCCGGCGACGACACTCCTCAGGCGGGGGCCGAACTCTCGCTGCTCGGGGGTGAAGGAGGAGGTCAGGGCGTCCAGGCCGGCCGCGACCGCTTCGAGCGGGGTCGCGGTGGCGGGGGCGCTCGCGACGCCCGCCGTCAGGAGGCGGGCGTGCTCCTCCTGGCCCGCGAACAGCACCTCGCGCTTGTCCGGGAAGTGCCGGAAGAACGTCGTCTTGGTCAGCCCGGCCCGTTCGGCGAGCTGGCTGACGGTGGTGTTGTCGTACCCCTGCTCGCCGAACAGGTCGATCGCGGCTTGCACGAGGCGCAGTCGCGCGTTGGGTTCCCATCGAGCCATGGGGACAGCCTAAGTGATGTGACTCGGTACCGTCACGGTGTACGGTGACGTGGTGACGGTACTGAGTCACATCACTTTCTTCTTGCCCTCGGGAGGGCTGTCATGCGTGTTTTCGTCACCGGCGCCAGCGGTCATATCGCCTCCGCCGTCATTCCCGAACTGCTCGGCGCCGGACACGAGGTCGTCGGCCTCGCCCGGTCCGAGAACTCCGCGGCGGCCGTGAAGGCCCTGGGGGCCGAGGTGCGCCGCGGTGACCTGAACGACCTGGACGGCCTGCGGGCGGCCGCCGCCGATGCCGACGCCGTCGTCCATCTCGCCTTCGACCACGCGGCGATGGCCGCCGGGGACATGGCCGGGGCGGCGGCCACCGACCTCACCGTGGTGCGGGCGTTCGGCGAGGTGCTCGCGGGGACCGGCAAGGCCCTCATGGGCATCGGCATGGGGCACGGCGACGGCAACGAGCACCTCGGCGCGCAGTACGGCGCCAATCCGCGATCGGCCACGGGGCGGCTGTTCGGCGAGCTCGCCGAACAGGGGATCCGCAGCGTGCTCGTCGGGATTCCGCCGGTCGTGCACAGTACGCGGGACCGGGCCGGGTTCCTGCCGATGCTGATCGGGATCGCACGGACCACGGGGGTCTCCGGCTATGTCGGAGACGGTACGAACCGGTGGTCCGCCGTGCACACGCTGGACCTCGCGCGGCTCTACCGGCTGGCCCTGGAGAAGGCGCCGGCGGGGGCGGAACTGCACGCGGCGGCCGAGGAGGGTGTCGCGGTGCGCGAGATCGCCGAGGCCATCGGGCGGCGGCTGGGGATCCCGGTGGAGAACGTTCCGGAGGACCGGCGCGCCGAGCACTTCGGGTTCTTCGGGGCGTTCGTGTCGCTGGACGTGCCGGTGCGGAGTGAGCGGACGCGGGAGCTGCTGGGGTGGGAGCCGGTGGAGGCGGGGCTTGTCGCGGATCTTGAGGAAGGGCACTACTTCGAGGGGGAGTGAGGGAAGCGGGAGGGAGGGGGACCGCCGGGGCCGGTGCGGCGCCGGTGGGGCTGGTCGCACCCGCCCGCCGCAGCCCCGTGTCGGTGCGGTCCCGGGCCCCGGGGCGGCCGCCGTGCCGTCGGCCTGAGCGCTCCGGCCGCTGAGGAGTCACGGCCGGCGCCTAGAGTCAGGGCTGACGGAAGGAGCCCCCGTGGCCGGTCAGCCCATCCCCGTGATCATCGACTGTGACACCGGTGTCGACGACGCCCTCGCCCTGCTGTTCGCCGTCCGGCATCCGGGGCTGGAGCTGCGGGCGGTGACCTGTGTCGCCGGGAACACGGATGTGGACGGCGTGGTCCGCAACACCCTGACCGTGCTGGAGCGGGCCGGGGCCGGGGACGTACCCGTGGCCCGGGGTGCCGAGCGGCCGTTGATCGAGGCGGCGCGGTCGGCGCGGCATGTGCACGGGACGGACGGGATGGGGGATCTCGGGCTGCCCGCGCCGGCCCGGCGCCCCGCCGACGTCGACGCCGTCACCCTGCTGCGCCGGGAGATCCTCCGCTCGCCCCGCCCGGTCACCCTCGTCCCCACCGCCCCGCTCACCAACATCGCCCTGCTGCTGCGCATCCACCCGGAGGTGACCCGGAACATCGAGCGGATCGTCTTCATGGGCGGCGCGGTCGCCACCGGCAACGCCACCCCGGTCGCCGAGTTCAACGTCTGGCACGACCCCGAGGCGGCCGCCGTCCTGCTCACCGCCGGAGTGCCGATCACCATGTACGGCCTGGACGTCTTCCAGCGGGTCGTGGTGCCGGGGCGGGAGGTACGACGGCTGCGCGCGAGCGCGGAACCGGGGGCCCGGCTCGCCGGGGAGCTGCTCGCGCACCGGCCCGCCGCCCCCGGCTCCGACGGGGACGACGATGCCGCCGGCGGCCTCGGGGACGCGGGCGCGGTGTGCGCCGTGGCCGATCCGGGCGGTCTGACCACCCGGCTCCTTCCGGTCGAGGTCTCCCTCGCCCCGGGGCCGGGCCGGGGCCAGACCGTCGTCGACCGCCGCCCCCGCCCCGGCGAGGCCGAGATCCACGGCGGCGCCCGCGAACCGGCCATGGTGGACGTGGCGTTGGACGTCGACGTGGCACGGTACGTGAAGCTGTACCTGGAGACCGTCGCGGGCGGGCGGGCCCAAGCCGACTGAGAACACCCTTGTCCGCGTCCAAGGGGACGGGTGGAGACCGTCAACAGTCTCCAGGGCCTGTTCGGCGGTGGCGGCGCCCCGTCCTTCGGGCAGTGGCGGCACCTGGTGCGGCCCCGCCTCGGCGGCCCGGCGGACCGGCTGCTCGCCGGACCGCTGCCCGGGCGCGGCTGCCTGCCGGACCTCCTCACCCCCACCCCGGGCATGGACTCGCAGACCGGCGGGGTCACCTCGTACCGCTACGGTCGGAGCGGCAACGTGCTCACGCGGTTCACACCGGACGACACCGTGTACAGCTGCGACTGGACGCCGGTCTGGTCCCTCCGCAACCGCTGACCCACGGGGAACGCACGTGCGCCCCGGCCGTCCACGACGGCCGGGGCGCACGCGGGTGCCCGAAGGGACCCGAGGGGCCCCGATGGGACCCACCAGGGGTCAGGCGCGGGTCGTCCTGCGGCGCCGGGTCGCGACCACGATCGCGCCGCCACCGGCCAGCAGCAGGGCCGCGCCGCCGGCGATGTAACCGGTGCTGGAGCTGGCGCCGGTGTGCGCGAGGTCGCCGCCACCGCCGGAGTTCGTGCTGGGGGCCGACGCCGGGGAGGTCGTCGACTTGGACGGGGTGGGCGACGCGTCGGCCGTGGCGGTCACCGAGCTCTCCGAGGGCGCCGGGGTGGTGGTCTCCGCGGCCGGCGGGGTGGACGCCTCGGCCGGGGTCGACTCCGAGGCGGAGGGCGACGGGGACGGCGAGGACGACTCGGTCGTCGAGCAGTCCTTCGTACCGCCGTTCCAGGACGCGATCAGCTTGTCCTTGATGACCGGGTGGTCCGGGCCGGCCGGCAGGTCACCGTGCTCGAAGCCGTCGTGCGCGTCCTTGTTCCCGTCGAACTTCGTCGCGCCCCGGTAGAGGTCGATCTGCGCGAAGCAGCCGGCGTCCGGGACCGCGATGTCGAGGGAGTCGGTCTGGCCCTGCTTGACCGTCACCGAGTCGAAGTCGAGGAAGATCTGCAGGCCCGAGGTGGCGAAGGACGAGCCGTGGGCGAGGTAGGAGGCGAGCGACGCGGTGCAGGAGGCGGCGTCGGCGGCGGCGCGGACCTTGATGTGGACCTTGCCGTCGTCGGTGACCTTCAGGTTCTGGTCGTCGACCTTCACCGAGTCGAAGAAGTTCGAGCCGTCGATCGAGAACTGGCACTTGTCGGTGCCGGTCTCCGTCCCGGCGCCGGTGCCGGGGCTGTAGTGGCCGCCCGACTTCCAGCCGTCACCGCCGGGGGTGCCGTGCGCCCAGGCGCCGGACGCGCCGGCGACGGAGGCGGCGCACAGGGCGAACGACGCTACGCCCGTCCCCAGCAGGCGACGCGCGGTGACATGTCTGGCTATGGACATGGATATCCCATCCGTGGGGTGCTCATCTCTCGCCACCCGGCGATGCCTGTCGCGAGGAGCGGGCGGGCGGCGGGCGGGCGGCGGAAAGGCAGCGGAAAGCGAAGAAACACCGGGCCCATTGGTCACATGCGCCACAGTGTGCCGCCCATGGTGGTTGGCCTTGCCGAACCCTGTCAACCTGCCTCGGATCAGGGGCTGTTCAGGGTTCAACACAACTCCCTCACACAGGGAACGATCCGTTCCGGGCGGTGTGAAGTTTCGCTTTCTCGGCAATATGGACAGACTTCCTCTCGGTGTTTCTCCGTCCGATCGGTGGCTCTCCGTCCGAAAGTCCGAAAGGAACGCGCGTGGTCGACCTCTCCTCCAGGAACCCCGACTGGTGGCGTCAGGCCGTGATCTACCAGGTGTATCCGCGCAGCTTCGCCGACGCGGACGGCGACGGACTCGGTGACCTCAGGGGCATCACCGGGCGGCTCTCCCATCTGGTAGCGCTCGGCGTGGACGCCCTGTGGCTCAGCCCGTTCTACCCGTCGGAGCTCGCCGACGGCGGCTACGACGTCGCCGACCACCGGAACGTCGACCCGCGCCTGGGCACCCTGGACGACTTCGACGCGATGGTGGCCGAGGCGCACCGGCTGGGCCTGAAGGTGATCGTGGACATCGTCCCCAACCACACCTCGCACCTGCACCCCTGGTTCCGGGAGGCGCTGCTGTCCGGCCCCGGCTCCGCGGCCCGGGAACGCTTCGTCTTTCGGCCCGGCCGCGGTGCGCACGGCGAACTCCCGCCCTCCGACTGGCAGTCGGTGTTCGGCGGCAGCGCCTGGCGCCGGGTCCCGGACGGCGACTGGTACCTGCATCTCTTCGCCCCCGAGCAGCCCGACCTGAACTGGGAGCACGAGGAGGTCCGCGCCGACTTCCGCACCACCCTGCGCTTCTGGTCCGGCCGGGGCGTGGACGGCTTCCGCGTCGACGTGGCGCACGCCCTGATGAAGGACCTCACCGAACCGCTGCGGGACGTGGCGGAGTTCGGCCCGACCGGCGAGGAGGCGCTGGAGCGGGTCCCGCCCGGCACCCACCCCTACTGGGACCGTGACGAGGTGCACGAGATCTACCGCGACTGGCGCAAGATCTTCGACAGCTACAGCCCGCCCCGCACCGCTGTCGCCGAGGCCTGGGTACCGGACGCCCGGCGGGCCCTGTACGCCCGCCCGGACGAACTCGGCCAGGCCTTCAACTTCGAGTATCTGAAGACCCCTTGGGACGCGGAGGCGCTCCGCGAGGTCATCACGGCATCCCTCGCCACCGCCCACGCGGCCGGCGCCTCGGCCACCTGGGTGCTCTCCAACCACGACGTCGTACGGCACGCCTCCCGGCTGATGCTCCCGCCGGGCACGGACGAGAACGCCTGGCTGCTGTCCGGCGGCCGTACGCCGCCCGTCGACGACTCCTCCGGCCTCAGGCGGGCCCGCGCCGCCACCCTCCTCATGCTCGCGCTGCCCGGCTCGGCGTACGTCTACCAGGGCGAGGAACTCGGCCTGCCGGAGGCCGCCGGGCTGCCCGTCACCGTCCTCCAGGACCCGATCTGGGAACAGACCGGCCATGCCCGCAAGGGCCGCGACGGCTGCCGGGTGCCGCTGCCGTGGACGGCGGACGGTCCGTCGTACGGCTTCGGGGCCGGCGGTGCCTGGCTGCCGCAGCCGGAGTGGTTCGGGTCGTACGCCGTCGAGGTCCAGGCCGGTACGGCGGGCTCCACCCTGGAGCTCTACCGCACCGCCCTGCGGCTGCGCCGCAAGCTGGTGGAGGGCGAGACGCTGACCTGGGCCGAGGCGCCCGCGGGCGTGCTGCACTTCGCCCGGACGGAGGGCTGGCGGTGTGTCACGAACGCGTCGGACGCGCCCGTGCCGCTGCCGCCGGGCGAGGTGCTGTTGGCGAGCGTGCCGTTGCCGCACGACGGCACGCTGCCGTCCGACACCACGGTGTGGCTGGGCGCCTGACGCGACTCAGCCGGCGGCGGGGGCGGCGCCCGGGGTCACGTTCACCGCGGTGGTCTGGGTGCCGGCCCCCGTCCCGGTCCCGGTGCCTGTCCCGGTCCCGGTACCCGTTCCCGTCCCGGTGCCTGTGCCGGTTCCCGTCCCGCTGCCGTTCTCGCCCGGCAGCGCGGGCGGGCTGGTCGTGCTGTTGACCGGCGGGGTGAGGACGACCTGGGGCTGGCCCGCGGCCGGGGGCGGCGGGGTCAGGTCGGTGGCGGGCAGCTTCGGCGCGGTCGTCTCCTGGAAGAGGACCGAGGGGAAGTCGACCAGGCCGGTCTGCTCCATCACCGTGATGTGGTCGAGGACCGTGGCGTTGGCCTGGTCGGCGAGGATCCGCACCAGGGTGTTCTGGGTCGTCGAGCGGATCTTCGCGATCGTGTTGAAGATCGAACCGTGCGTCACCCGCAGGATGTTGGCGAAGTCGGTGTCGAACTTCTTGCCGCTGTCCGCTGCCAGGGTGTTGACGAACCCCTGCTGCTGCGGGGAGGCCTGGTCCGGGATGGCGATGTTGAGCATCGGCGCGATCTTGCGGCAGGTGGCGTCCAGCGCCGCGTGGCCGTCGATCAGGTGCTTGCTCGCCGTGATGACCGCCTGGGACTGGCCCTTCTTCAGACCGAGCTGGCCCACGGGGTACTCCCACAGTCCGGCCGCCCGCACCTTGACCACGAAGTCCCGGTCGCCCTCGGTCAGGGGCCCCCACTGGGTGTTGGCGATGACGCGTGTGGCCGAGCTGGAGGTGGTGCTCACGCCCAGCATGCTCGGGTAGGCGAGGGCCGCGAGGGTGAAGCTCAGAGCTCCGCCCACGAGGAGCGTTCCCGTCGCGTTCCGCGAAAAGCGCACCAATGCCTCCTGGCCGGTCGGGGGTCCCGCGAGGGCGGGGTCGGTTCGCAGGGAAGTACGTAAGGGAAGTCGCCGGAAACCTTTTGATTTGGTAAAGAACGTGTGAGGTCCGGTTCACCCCGGCGTGCCGACTTCCCATGTCTTGGCCAGGAGAGGGTGATGGTTTCCTCTGATCAGAGTGGTCATGACAAAGTCGCGGGCAGGCTTCGCCGCATGCCCCCACAGTCATCCCCCCGAGTCCCCCGGCTGCCCAACGGAGCGGCCTCGCGAGGCCCCGCCGCGCTCCCCGTCCTGCCCTACCGCAAGCCCACCAAGGGCCGCGACTACTGGGTGTTCGACGACGTCCTGCCGGACGCGGACGCCGTACGGGAGCGGTGCCTGGCCAAGGACGACTGGGTCCGGGGCTACCCGTACACCTCGGAGACCTGGCCCGGCCTGCGCACCATGCCCGGCCTGGAACCCGCCGAACTCGCCGTCGTGGAGGAGCTGGTGAGGAAGGCGACCGGGGCCGCGAGACTGTGGGTGCAGCAGGCGCCGGGCGGCGGCACGCTCAACCACAACTGCGTGCAGGTGGTCGGCGAGGGCGAGAGCGAGCCGCGGCCGCACACCGACTCGCGGGCACTGTGCCGGTACGCGGCGGTGCTCTACCTCAACCCCGGGGTGGCCAAGGACTGCGGCACCGCGTTCTACCGCCAGGCGCTGCCCGGCGGCCGGCTCGGCGGCAACATCGTGCAGGCCCCGCACAACAACCTCGTCGAGGCGCTCGGCACGCGGTTCGTCCCGGGCGACCACTTCGAGGAGGACGTCCGCGTCCCGCACAGGTACAACCGGCTGCTCCTCTACAACGCCAACCTGGTGCACAGCGCGACCGGTTACGCCGGCCGGACGCTGGAGGAGAAGCGGATGACGGCGGTGTTCTTCTGGATGGCGTGAGCGGGCACGTATGTAACGGCGCGTGTGACACGACCACGACGGGCCCGTGACGGCGATCTCCGAACTTCCCCTCCAGGGGCCGCATCGAAAGGGGTGTCCGGCAGAGAGCCGGGGAGATCGACCGCCACCGCTGGGGGACCCCATGTCGAAGCTTCGCAACCGTCGTACGAACGCCCGCAAGACCGCCCTCGCCATGACCGGCGCCGCCGCGCTGCTGGCCCTGCTGACCGCGTGCAACGGCACCGCGACCGGTTCCGTCAGCGCCGACGGCGGTACGGCGGCCCCGGCCTCCGGCGACTCCACGACGGCCGCCGGCTCGACGGGCGGCTCGGGCAGCGGCTCCTCCGGCAGCGGCTCCTCCAGCGGGGGTTCCTCCGGCACGGGCACCACCTCGGGCTCGTCCACCACCGGCGGTTCGTCGGCTTCCGGGGGCAGCTCCTCGGGCGGTTCCTCCGCCACCGGCTCGGCGCCCGCCTGCCAGGCCTCCCAGCTGGGCTACTCCTGGGCCGACCCGGGCAGCGGCACCGGCCAGCAGAAGCACGCGGTCGTGGCGTTCACCAACAAGAGCGGCCACTCCTGCACGATGTACGGCTTCCCGGGCGTCGACCTGGTCAACAGCGGTCAGCAGTGGTCGCTCCAGCGCACCAACGCCACCCCGCGGCGGGTCACCCTGGCGAGCGGCGCCGCCGCCGACTTCACGATCACCTTCCTGGTGCCGGCGCAGGGCGACTCCCCCACGTTCACCCCGACCACGGTCGTCATCACCGCGCCGAACCAGCGCACGTCGTACGACCTGCCCTGGCACGGCGGTGCCGTGGTGCTCCAGGACGGCGCCACCCACCCGGGGACGTACGTCGGCCCGGTCGGCCAGTGACCGCGGGCCCCTCGGTTCACTCCGCGGGCCCGCGGGCCGCGCAGCGGGTGGACGGCGGCCGGGTGGGCTCCCGGCGCGGAGTGTGCCGCGGCCACCTGTGACACCGGTACGGGGGCGCCCCGGGACCCGGCGCCGGAGCGGCGCCGGGAAGGCCGCGAGATCACGGCACGGATCCGCGCGCCGTGGCACCGCCCGCCCCCGGCCAGCGATAATCGCGTTATGGCACCCTCCTCGGCGGCCGCCGCGTGAACGTCACCCACCTGCACCGCCGCCTGCTGCCCGATCTGCTGTCGGTCGGGGCCGGGTACGCCCTGGCGCTGACCGGGGACTACGCGGCCCAGGCGCACGGCCTGTTCGACCGCCCCGGCCGGACCGTGGACGCGGCCACGCAGAGCCCGGAGCCCCTGCGGACGATCGCCGAGACGGTCGCGGCCGGCCTCCGGGAACGCGGCTGGCGTGTCGTCGTCCGGGAGACGGACCCCCTCTCCGCGCAGCTCGTCGTCACCGAGGCGGTCTCGGAGGAGGACGCCGAGGTCGACCTCCTCAAGGAGGCCCTCTGGCATCCGCCGGTCCGGACCGAACTCGGCCCGGTCCTCGCCCTCGACGACGTGGTCGGCATGCGGGTGTGGGCCCTGACCGACCGCGGCCTGCCCCGCGACCTCCTGATCGTGCACGCCGCCGCCGACCGCTGGACCCTCCCCGACCTCGAAGACCTCGGCCGCCGGCACGCCCGCGACACCTTCGACCTCACCGACCTGCACTCCCGCCTGACCGGCACGGACTGGATCGACGACCGGGAGTTCGCCGTCTGCGGCCTGGACGACGAGGCCATCGCCGCGCTGCGCCGGTGGGCCCAGTCCTGGGCGGACGACATCGCGGAACGCCTGATCGAGGCCCAGCCGCCGCAGGACTGACACTCGGTGTCGCGGGCATCGCGGGCGGGCCGCCGTGGTGCCGGGGCCGCGACGGCGTGGACGTGTGAAGTCGTGGGGCGCGCGGTACGGACCTAGGTGCAGGCGTGCCGTGCCGTGTCAGCCGTCGGGAGTCGTCGTGAGCAGTGTTGCCATCGTGGGGGCCGGGCCCGGGCTGGGGGCCGCCGTCGCCCGGCGGTTCGGGCGGGAGGGGTACGCGGTCGCGCTCGTGGCGCGGGACGGGGAGCGGCTCGCGGCGCTGGCCGGGGAGCTCGCCGGAGAAGGGGTGCGCGCTCATGGGTACTCCGCCGACGTCAGGGATCCGCTCGCCCTCGCGGGGGCGCTGGCGCGGGCCGCCGAGGAGCTCGGGACCGTCGAGGTCCTGCAGTACAGCCCCGTACCGCAGCGGGACTTCATGCGGCCCGTCCTCGAGACCACCCACGCGGACCTGCTCGGGCCGGTCGAGTTCTCGGTCTACGGGCCCGTCGCCGCCGTGCAGCAGGTGCTGCCGGGGATGCGGGAGCTGGGGCGGGGGACGATCCTGTTCGTCAACGGCGGAACGGCCGTCATCCCGCACCCCGACCGGGCCGGGACCTCCATCGCCTTCGCCGCCGAGAGCGCGTACGGGCATCTGCTGCACGACCGGCTCGCGGGGGAGGGGATCCATGTGGCGCAGCTGGTCATCCCGGGGGCCATCGTGGCCGGGCACCCCCGCAAGGATCCCGCCGTGCTCGCCGACAGGCTGTGGGGGATGCACCGCGACCGGCACGGGTTCCGGCACTACGCCGACGACCTGGAGAGCTGACGGCCTGCCTCGATATGCGCAAAAGGGTCGATCTGCGTGAACATCATTTGTGGGACAAAATGGTGTTCGCCTGATTGCTCCTCGCCGGGAGCCAGGGACGGCTAAGGGGGCCAGCTATGGCTGTGGAAGTATCTCCTCTCCTCAAGCCCTCCAAGCTCAGAAGTCGTGGAGGCCTGCTCGGCGAGTGCCTGGCAGAGTTCCTGGGGACGTTCGTCCTCATTTCCTTCGGGTGCGGTGTCGTGGCGATGGCCGTCGCGGCGCTGCCCGGGTCCGGGCGCGCGGAGACGCCCACGACCATCTTCCTCGCCGCCGGTGACTGGCTCCTGATCGCCTGGGGCTGGGGCCTGGCCGTGACCTTCGGCATCTACGTGGCAGGCGGCGTCAGCGGCGCCCATCTGAACCCGGCGGTGACGCTGGCGTTCGCCGCGCGCCGCAAGTTCCCCTGGGCGAAGGTGGTGCCCTACTGGGTGTCCCAGGTGGTCGGCGCGTTCGCCGGAGCCGCCCTCGTCTACCTCGTCTACCGCGACGCGATCAGCGCGTTCGACGCGGCCTCGAAGCCGCCCAAGGCCGGCGGGCACACCGAGGCCACCTTCTCGATCTTCGCCACCTTCCCGGCGCCGTACTTCCACGGCGGGACCTGGGGGCCGCTGATCGACCAGATCGTCGGTACGGCCTTCCTCGTCATGTTCGTCGTCGCGGTCATCGACCTGCGCAACACGGCCGTGGGGTCCAACCTCGGCCCGTTCGTCATCGGCCTCGCCGTCGCCGCCATCGGCATGTCCTACGGCGCGAACGCCGGCTACGCCATCAACCCCGCCCGCGACTTCGGACCGCGGCTGCTCACCTGGTTGGCCGGGTGGAAGAGCTACGCGTTCCCGGGGAACGGGGCGTGGTTCAGCGGGTACTGGTGGATCCCGATCGTCGGTCCGCTGGTCGGCGGCGTGATCGGGGTGCTGATCTACGACCTGTTCATCGGCGACATCCTGCACGCGCGGCTCAAGCTGGGCGAGTTGCCGGAACCGGGCCGCACCCGCCCGACCGCCGACGACTGACGGTCACGGCTCCCGCGGCGGCTCCGCCCGGGCGGAGCCCGACCGCGCCGGGGCCGGCTCCCGGGCGGGATTCAGGCCAGGGCGCCCGCCGGTGCGGGTGCGGCGGCGCGCAGGTGGGCCGCGTCCCGGCTCGGGGGTACGCCGAACTGGCGGCGGTACTCCCGGCTGAACTGCGACGGGTTGTCGTAGCCGACCCGCTGGCCGACCCCCGTGACGTCGCCGGGGTGGGTGGCGAGCAGCAGCCGGGCCTCCTGGAGCCGGATCTGCTTCTGGAACTGGATGGGGCTCATCGCCGTGACCGCCTGGAAGTTGCGGTAGAACGCCGAGACGCTCATGCCGGCCAGGCGTGCCACGTCCTCCACCCGGAACGGCTGCGCGTAGTGCTCGCGGATCCAGCGCACGGCTCGTGAGACATGGCTCAGCCCGCTGTCGGCCAGGCCGAGCTGGCGCACCGTCGCCCCCTGTTCGCCGGTGATCAGGCGCCACAGGATCTCGCGCTTGTACAGGGGCGCCAGCACGGCCAGGTCGCGGGGTTCGTCGAGCAGCCGCAGCAGCCGGACCACCGCGTCGAGGAGCGCGGCCGGGGCGTCGCTGACGGCGATGCCCGGCGGGGTGCCGGCGGGGGCGCGGGGGATGTCGCCGGGACCGGCCTGCAGCAGCAGTTCGGCGACGGCGGAGGGGGCCAGGGTGAGGCCGAAGCCCAGGGCCGGCCGCTCGGGTTCGGCTTGGAGGAACTGCCCGGTGACGGGCAGGTCGACGGATGCGACCAGGTACTGCCCGGGGCCGTACTCGTAGACGCGGTCGCCGAGGGCGAGGCGTTTGGCGCCCTGGGCGATCACGGCGAGCACCGTGCCGGACATGGCGGCCGCCGGTGGGCCGGCCCGGTCGACCTTCGAGATCAGGACGCCGTCGACGGCGGTGGCCGAGTCGGGGCGGGCGTGCCGGTCCAGCAGGGTGCGGAGCTCATCGAGAGGCATGCCTCCATTGCAGCATCCTCTCGGGCGTTGCTCCCGGAGCCGCGAGGATCGTGCAAGTACGAGGCACTATCGTTCTAACGTTTCCGCAGGTCAGGGCGGTTGAATGGAATCACTCCACTCCACCACCCGGAAGGAAGAAAGTCGTGATCGCGACCTATGGCTTCAACGCCGTCCTGACCGCCGCGCCCGGAAAGGCCGACGAGCTCGTCGACCTGCTGCTCACCGGCCTGGACGAGGGCAGTCCCGGTGCGAGCGAGCACTGCGTCGTCTACCTCGTCTCCCGTTCCGCCTCCGACCCCGACGTCGTGCACGTCACCGAGGGCTGGACCAGCGAGGAGGACCACCACCGGGTCTTCGCCGGGGACGCGGCCCAGGCCATCGTGGCGCGGATCCCCCCGCTGCTGGCCAAGGAGCCCGAGTACACCGACTACGTCCCGGTCCGCGGCAAGGCCGCCTTCTGACCTCCCCCACCGAGACACCCCGGAAAGCCCCCGAGACCCCCCGAAAGGCGACGACCATGACCACCGCCCGACCCGAACTGGACTCCGAGCTGCGTGAGCTGCTGGCCGGCATACCCCTCATGTCCGAGCTCACCGAGGACCTCCTCAAGGAGGTGCGTCCGTACTCCTCCACCCCCGTGGAGCCCCTGCTGGTCCACCGGAACGTCGACCGGCGCGAGACCACGGTGCCCGCCGAGGACGGTACCCCGATCCCGCTGACGATCCTCAGCCCCGTACGACCTGAGAACTCCCAGTACGACGGGCCCACCGCCGCACCGTGCGTCTACTGGGTGCACGGCGGCGGGATGGTCATGGGCGACCGCTTCTCACAGCTCGACATCCCGCTGGAGTGGCTGGACGAGTTCGGCGCCGTGGTGGTCTCCGTGGACTACCGGCTGGCACCCGAGGCCACCGGCACCACCCTGGTGGACGACTGCTACCAGGGCCTGCTCTGGGTCGCCGAACACGCCGCCGAACTGGGCGTCGACCCCGCCCGGATCGTGGTCGCGGGCGCCAGCGCGGGCGGTGGACTCGCGGCCGGCGTCACCCTGCTGGCCCGTGACCTCGGCACCCCCGCCCTCGCCGGGCAGGTGCTGATCGGCCCCATGCTCGACCACCGCAACCGCACCACGTCCAGCCACCAGTACACCGGGGTGCCCGGCGTCTGGACCGGCGAGATGAACGCGTTCGGGTGGCGTTGCGTCCTCGCCGGCCTCCCCGACGGCGAGGTGCCCGCGTACGTCTCACCCGCGCTGGCCGACGACCTCTCGGGCCTGCCGGCCACCTATGTCGACACCGGCTCCGCCGAGGTCTTCCGCGACGAGGACACCGACTACGCCGCCCGCATCTGGGCGGCCGGCGGCCAGGCCGAACTCCATGTCTGGGCGGGCGGGTTCCACGGGTTCGACGCCCTGTGTCCGCAGGCGGAGATCTCCGCCACGGCCCGCCGGACCCGCACCGAATGGCTGGCCAGGCTGCTGCGGACTCGACGGTCACCGCTCTCCTCGTGATCCTGGACTCGACGGGTCGACACCCCATCCACTCCTGGAGACGACGCCATGAACACCAGCCCCCTCCTGACCGGCCTGAGCGAGCGGCTGCCCGCGCTGCGGGCGCTGTACGAGGACCTGCACGCGCATCCGGAGCTGTCCTTCCAGGAGGAGCGGACCGCGTCCGTGGCCGCGGGGCGGCTGCGGGAGCAGGGCTGGGAGGTCACCGAGGGGGTGGGCGGCACCGGGGTGGTCGGGGTGCTGGCCAACGGGGAGGGGCCCGTCGTCCTGCTGCGGGCCGACATGGACGCGCTGCCGGTGCGGGAGGAGACCGGGCTGCCGTACGCCTCGACGAACGACGGGGTGATGCACGCCTGCGGGCACGACATGCACGTCACCTGGCTGCTGGGGGCGACCGGGCAGCTGGCGGCCCGGCGGGAGGGGTGGCGTGGCACGGTCGTCGCCGTGTTCCAGCCGGCCGAGGAGGTCGGCGGGGCGCCGAGGATGCTCGCGGACCGGTTCGCGGAGCGGTTCCCGCGGCCCCAGGTGTGCCTGGCGCAGCATGTGGCGGCGGCGCCCGCCGGGCTGGTCGGGACCCGGGCGGGGGCGCTGATGGCGGGCGCGGACAGTCTGCGGGTCACCTTGTTCGGCCGGGGTGGCCACGGGTCCACGCCGGAGGCGACCGTCGACCCGGTGGTGCTGGCCGCGGCCGTGGTGATGCGGCTTCAGACGGTCGTCTCCCGGGAGGTGGCCGCCGGCCAGCAGGCCGTCGTCACGGTCGGTTCGATCCACGGCGGGACCAAGGACAACATCATCCCGGACACCGTCGAGCTGGAACTCAACGTCCGGTCCACCACGCCGGCCGTACGGGAGCGGGTGCTGACGGCGATCGAGCGGATCATACGGGCCGAGGCGGCCGCCTCCGGCGCTCCCAAGGAGCCGGAGATCGTCCCCGTCGACTCCTTCCCGGTCACCCACAACGACCCCGCCGCGACCGAGGCGGTACAGACCGCGCAGGCCGCCGAATTCCCCGGCCTCACCTTCGAGTTGACCTCACCCGTCCCCAACAGCGAGGACTTCGGCGCCTTCGGCACGGCCCTGGACGCGCCCTCGGTCTTCTGGTTCGTCGGCGGCGCCGACCACACGCTCTACGAGGGCGTCGACCCGGAGGCCCTGATCCGCGACGGCATCCCCCCGCAGATCCCCTCCAACCACTCCCCGCGCTTCGCCCCCGTCCCCGACCCGACCATCGAGACGGGCGTACGGGCCCTGCTCGCGGCGGCGGCCCACTGGCTCGCCCCCTGACCCGCCCGGCTCGGCGCGGCGCGCCCGCCCGCCGGTGAGCGGGAGACGACCGCACCGGGTGCCGGCCGGCCTCGTCCGCTACGGGCGGGAGGCGGGCTGCTCCAGGGCCGGGCGCAGGTCCGTGCGGCGGCGGATCCCGAGCTTGCGGTAGGCGTGCGTGAGGTGGGTCTCCACCGTGCGGCGGGCCAGATGGAGCAGGGCCGCGATCTCCACGTTCGTGCGGCCCTCGGCGGCGAGTTCGGCGATCCGCCGCTCGCTGCCGGTGAGGGAGGCGGCGCCCGTACGCCGTCTGGGGGAGCGGGCGCCGCCCTTCCGCAGGATCTGCTCGGTCAGCTCCAGGAGCCGTGCGGCGCCCAGTCGTTCGGCGTGCTCGGCGGCCTCCCGCAGGCAGTCGCGGGCGCGGGCCGCCTCACCGGCGGCGGTCAGCCGGCGGCCCAGCGCGATCAGGGCCAGCGCCGGCTCGGTACCGGCCGGGCCGCCGTCCCGCAGCAGCCCGACAGCCTCCTCGGTGAGCTCCAGGCCGCGGCGGCCGCCGGTCGCCGTGCCGAGGACGCGCAGCGCCCGGCCGACCGTGCGCGGGGTGCCCCAGACCCGGGCCAGCCGCAGCTCCTCCTCGGCCAGGGCGATGGCCTCCAGCGGACGGTCCAGGGCCAGCCGGCACTCGGCGGCGGCCGTCCGCCAGGGGGTGACCACCGGGCTGATCACCTCACGGGCCGTCTGGCGGCGGCCGCACTCCAGGAAGTCGTGCAGCGCGGCGGCCGGGTCACCGGTGGCGGCCCGCACCACGCCCCGCGCGTACAGGAACCGGTTCAGCTCCCAGGAGTCCGGTGCCTCCCGCAGGTCGATCCCGGCGACCAGCTCCGCGGCCTGTGCGCCGCGGCCGGTCTCCACGAGCGCGATCAGCGCGTGCGCGTGGGCGTTGGTGGGGGTGACCGGGCCGGGGACGGCGGCCAGGCGGGCGTAGTCGGCGCGGGCCGCCGCGATGTCCGTACGGCTGTTGAGCAGCGCCTGGTGCATGGGGTGCAGCAGGTCGGGGCGCTGCCCGGCCAGGCCCCGGTCCACCAGCCGGTCGGCCTCGTCGAGTTCGTCGGCCCACTGGGCGACCGTGGCCGCCGTGCCGACGAGGAACGGCTCGGTGAGCGGGTCGGCGGGCTCGGCGAGCAGGGTGCGCAGCCGCCGCATGGCGTCCCGGGCCGAGGTGAGGCCCGCGGAGGCCGCGTGCCGCACCAGCAGGGCCTGGCCGGCCGTGCCGACCAGCTCCGGGGAGCGTTCGGCGGTCTCGGACAGCCGCCGGTAGACCTCCTGGCGTACCTCCTGGTCCTGGTCGGACAGGAGCACCGAGGCGGTGTGCAGGGTGCGGACCAGGTCGGGGTGGCCGTCCAGTTCGCCGTCCACGGAGCGCAGCAGCTCGACGGCCTTGCGGGTGCGGCCCCGGCCGGTCAGCGCGGTGCCCAGGGCGACGGCGGCGCGCACCCGGTCCTGCGGGGCGGCCGGCATCCGGACCGCCTCGGCGAGCCGCGGGATGGCGGCGGTGGAGCGGGGCGCCGCGTACTCCAGGGAGCCCAGCTCGGTCAGCAGCCGCTGCCGGTGGTCGTCGGGGAGGGGCTCCTCCAGGGCGCGGCGCAGATAGGCGACGGCGTCCTCCGGGCGGTCCTCGTAGAGGGCGACGGCGGCCGCGTCCTGGAGCAGGGGCAGCGCCCAGGGGGCGTCCACCGGACCGGTCGCGAGCAGGTGGCCGGCCACGGCCTCGGCGGGGGCGTCCTGGCGCAGCATCGCCTCGGCGATCGCCCGGTGCGCGGTGCGGCGGCGGGCGGCGGGGACGCCGGTGAGGATGGCGTCGCGCAGCAGGGGATGCGGGAAGTGCGGGCGGCCGTCGGCACCGAGGGTGAGCATGCCGAGGCTGGTCATGGCGGTGAGCCAGCCGGCCACCCGGATGGGGTCGGCGTCGGCGAGTTCGGCGAGGAGCGGGGTGATCTCGTTCTCCGGCAGGCCGGTGCCGGGGGCTTCCTCCAGGACGGCGAGGGCACGGGCCACCTCGGTGGTGGCCGGTCCCGCACTGTCCAGCCACCACTGGACGGCGGCCGGGTACGCGCCCGGATAGAGGGCGGCGGTCGTCTCGGGCACGTCGGGGTGACGGCTCTCGCCGAGGTCGTCGAGGAGGGCCTCCAGCAGCAGGGGGCTGCCGGCGGCGGCCTGGACACAGGCGTCGGTCCACAACGGGGACGCGGCGGGGAACCTGGCGCGCACGCGGGCGGCGGCGGCCGCGGGGGCGAGGGGGGCGAAAGTGTGGGTGCGCACCAGTGCCGGCGGGAGGGTGTGGGCGAAGCCGGGGGCTGGCGGATCGAGGTCGTACTGGCTGCGTTCGCTGACGACGAGGAGGATCGGTAAGCGGTCGATGTGCCGGGCGGACTCCACGAGCCAGCGGTGCGAGGGGGCGTCGGCGAGGTGGACGTCGTCCACGACGACGAGCAGGGGCGAGTCCTCGGCGTAGCCGCGCAGCACCCGCCAGAGCGCGGCGGCGGTGGCCCGCTCGTCCCCGTCCACCGCGAGGTCGGCGAACTCCGGCACCGGGCCGAGGAGTTGCAGGACCGTCGCGAAGGAGATGGCGCTGTCGCCGGGCGAGCAACGAGCGCGCAGGACCTTCAGCCCGAGCGCGGCCGCCTGCTCGGCGGCGGCCTCCAGGACGGTGGTGCGTCCGGTCCCGGTGGCACCCCGCAGCAGCACGAGCCGACCGCCACCGGTTCGCGTGCGCTCGGCTTCCTCGGCCAACAGGCCGATGGCGGCGGCGAGTTCAGGGGACGGACGGGTCATGCCTGGCTCCTCGCGGTGTGCTGGTGGGTCTGAGGGGTTAGAGCGGGTGGGGATGGGAGAGGTTGTGAGGCGGCGGGGGCGGACGGTGGGTTTGTTGCCGGGGCGGCACATTTGATACGGGGCTGTGGAGGTGGGGCGGGGGGTGCCTGGGGGCGTGGGTGCCCCGCGGGCCGGCGGGGGTTGCTCGCGCCCACGCGGCGGTAGCCGCATATGCGATGCAGCCCCGCGCCCCTTTTCGGGTGGGACCGGTGGACCCACCTTCTTGGGGGCGCGGGGAACTGCGCGACCAGCCACCACGCACTCGCGGGGCACCCACGACCCCAGGCACCCCCGACCCGGCCCCCGAACATCTCGTGGTCCTTGTCGTGGTGGTCCACGATTGTCCTTGCCCCTTCGGCCACAGCAGGCTGGTCACTCACGTCCGTCACTGTTTCCCTCAGGGGTGACGGGCACGTGGACATAGGGGAAGCGGTTGGTCAGCAACAGCCCATTCGCAGCCGTCGGCCGTACGCCCGTGGCGGTGTACGCACCCGACCCGATCTCCCGGGAGGGCGCGCTCAGCCAGTTGCGGCGCCACCCGGAGGTCGAGGTGCGGGACGAGTCCGAGACCGGGCCCGGCACGGTGGCGCTGCTCATCTGTGACAGCCTCGACGAACCGGAACTGACCCGGCTGCGCCGGGTGGTGCGCAGCGAGGGGGCGCGGGCCGTACTCGTGGTCGGGGCGCTGCGCGAGGCCGAGTTGCTCGATGTGATCGAGTGCGGGGTCGGGGCCATCGTATGGCGCCACGAGGCCACCGAACTCCGGCTTGTGCAGGCCGTCCTCGCGGCCGCCCGGGGCGACGGGGACCTGCCGGCCGACCTGCTCGGCCGGCTCATCAACCAGGTCGGCACCCTGCACCGCAGCGCCGCCGGCCGTCCGGGCGCCCCGGCCGCCGGGCTGTCCGCCCGTGAGGTGGACGTGCTGCGGCTGGTCGCCGAGGGGCTCGACACCGGTGAGATCGCCAGCAAGCTGTCCTACTCCGAACGCACCGTCAAGAACGTCATGCACGGGCTGACCACCCGACTGCATCTGCGCAACCGGGCCCACGCCGTCGCCCATGCCCTCCGGGAAGGCTACATCTGACCGATCGGGCAGCGGACACCGGTTCCGGGGCAGGCCGGTCTGCCCGGCCGTGCCTGCGGGGGCGGCGGGGGCGAAGGGCAGGATGGACGTGAGTGACGAGGGGTCCGCGCGGGGCCATGGGGTGGTGAGTACGGCGTGATCCACGAGGTGGACCAGGTGCTGCGGAACCTGCTGACCGGTGGTGCGCTGGAGGGCTCCGGCATCGAGGTCTCCTTCGACGCCCCGACCCGCGACTGGTCGGCCCGCCGCAACGGACCGGTGATCAACAGTTATCTGTACGACATCCGGGAGGACGTCAACCGGCGCCAGCGCGGGCACATCGACGTCCGGGACGAGCGGGACGTCGTGGTCAAGCGCCGCCAGCCGCCCCGGTGGTTCCGGCTGTCGTACCTGGTGACGGCGTGGACCAAGCGGCCCGAGGACGAGCACCGGCTGATCAGCGCCGTGCTCGCGACGCTGATCCCCCGCGAGCTGATCCATCCGGCCGAACTGCCCGGCTCCCTGGGCCGCCTGGGGCTGACGATCCCCCTCTCGTGCGCCGGCATCCAGTCCGAGGCCCGCTCCCTCGCCGAGATCTGGTCGGCGCTCGGCGGTGAGCTCAAGCCGTCCCTGGACGTCGTGATCACGGCGCCGTTCCCGGCCTACCCCGAGTACGACGCCGGTCCGCCGGTCACCGAGGGCGCCGCCGTGCGCGTACGCGGCGGGCTGGACGACACCGCGCCGGTGCTGGAGGAGCGGGCCCACCGGCCCGGCCAGGTCGCCGAGGCCGCGGCCGCCCGGAGGGACCGGGCGTGACCCTGGACGTCTCCCTGGAGCCGGCCGCCGCGCTCCTCGTCCGGCTGTCCGCGCTGCGCGACCGGGCCGCCGCCCTCGTCGCCCACCGCTCGGCCGACGACCCGACGGCCACCGACCCGCTGCGCGGCCTCTACCTCTCCGAGGAAGCGGTGCTGCACCTGCTGCACCCGCCCTCCGAACCATCCGAACTCCCATCTCTGGCAGGGGACTTCACCGACCCTCTCGCCGACCTCGCGACCCGGCTGCGCCTCACCCGCCTCGACACCGCCCTCCTGCTCATCGCCCTCGCCCCCGACCTCGACCGCACCTTCGAGCCGCTGTACGGCTACCTCAACGACGACGTCGGCCGCCGCCGCGCCACCGTCGGCCTCGCCCTCGACCTGTACGGCGCCCCCGCGCACCTCGCGGCGGCCCGCGCCCGCTTCCATCCCACCGCCCCGCTCACCGCGCTCGGCCTGCTCACCGTCGAGGAGCCCGAACGCCCCTTCCTCAGCCGCTCGTTGCGCGTCCCCGACCGGGTCCTGGCGCACCTGCTCGGCGACGACACCCCGGACCCGGCGCTGACCGGATGCCTGCGGGAGCCGTCGTACGACAGCGAACCCGCCGACGCGGAGTTCGTACGCCGGCTGGCCGCGCGGATCGCCGCCGGGCCGCTCTTCGCCTTCCTGCGGGAACGGCGGGAGGGCGAGGGCCGCGGCTGTGCCACGGCCGCGCTGGGGCTCGCGGGGCAGGAGGCGCTGCACTACACCGGGCCCGAGGAGCGGATCCCCGAGCTGCTGCGGGAGGCCCGGCTGAGCGGCCGCGCGGTACTCGTCGACAGTGCGCAGCCGGGACCGTTCCTGCGGGCGTTGGGAACCGCCGTCCGGGACGTCACCGTGCTGGTCACGACCGACCGCCCCTACGACCCCCAGTGGTGCGACCACCGCGACCCGCTGGTCCTGGAGGTGCCCTCCCGGCGGGCCACCGCCCTGGACGCCTGGGCGGCCGTGCTGCCCGGCGACCCCGGCTTCGACCTCGCGGCCACCGTCGCCCCGTACCATCTCGGCGGCGAGCGCCTCACCCGGGCGGCCCGCGCCGCGCAGGCCCTCGCCGCCTTCGACGGCACCCCGCTCACCGCCGCCCACCTGCGGCTCGGCGCCCGCCAGCAGTCCGCCTCGGGCCTGGAACAGCACGCCCGCCGGATCCGGCCCGCCGTCGACTGGCGGGACCTGGTGCTGCCCGAACGGCCGCTCACCGAGCTGCGCGAACTCGCGCTGCGCGCCCGGCACCGCGACCGGGTGCTCGGCGACTGGCGGCTGAGCGCGGGCGGCGGACGGGGACGGGGAGTGCTCGGCCTGTTCGCCGGTGAGTCGGGCACGGGCAAGACCCTGTCCGCGGAGGTGGTGGCCGCCGAACTGGGCCTGGACCTCTACGTCGTGCAGCTCTCCTCCGTCGTCGACAAGTACGTCGGCGAGACCGAGAAGAACCTCGAACGCATCTTCACCGAGGCCGACCGCACCGACGCCGTGCTGCTCTTCGACGAGGCCGACGCCGTCTTCGGCCGACGCTCCGAGGTCAAGGACGCCCACGACCGGTACGCCAACCTGGAGTCGGCCTACCTCCTCCAGCGCCTGGAGGCCTTCGACGGCATCGCGCTGCTCACCACCAACCTGCGCGCCAACATCGACGAGGCCTTCACCCGCCGCCTCGACCTGGTGATCGACTTCCCGTTCCCGGACGAGGAACAGCGGCTGGCCCTGTGGCGGCACGGCCTGGTGCACGTGCCGAGCGAAGAGGGCATCGAACTGCGCCCGCTGGCCTCGGAGTTCGAGCTCGCCGGCGGTTCCATCCGGAGCGCGGTGGTGACCGCGGCGTACCTCGCGGCAGACCGGGACGAACCCGTCGGCGCGGCGGACCTGCTCGAAGGGGCACGGCGCGAGTACCGCAAGGCGGGGCGCCTGGTGCCGGGGACCTGGGCGTGAGCGTCGTGCGGGAGCGCCGGAAGGGGGTGGGGCGGCAGCCGCACATCGATACAGCCCCGCGCCCCTGGCGGGGTCAGTCCCCCGACGGGTGCACGATCCGCCACTCCTGGTCGTCCGTGTTCGAGCAGTGGTACAGGGTCAGGTTCGTGTCGTTGCCGCCGGTGCTGTAGCCCGCGACGTCCAGGCAGAGGTTGTCGCTGGCGAAGTTGCGGATCCAGTAGGCGCCGCTGGGCTGCTTGTCGATCCACCACAGCTGGTTGTCGGCCTTCGTGCCGTCGCACTTGTACTCGGTGATCGGCGAGGACAGCTTGGCCGAACCGTAGTCGGGCAGGTCCATGCAGAGCTGGTCCTTGGCGTTGCGGATCTGGAAGAGCGCGGCCGAGCCGGGGCCGCCCTTCGGGTACCGCACCTCCAGGTTCCACAGCTGGTTGTCGTTGGTCGTCTCGTCGCAGGTGTACTCCCGCACCGGCCCGTTGCTGGTGCCGTTGCCGTAGCCCGGGACGTCCGCGCACTTCTTGGTGGTGGTGTTGCGCAGCAGGATGTTCGTCGCGGGGACCACCGGCTTCGCGGCCTTCTTCTTCGTCGCCCGAGGGGCCGGCTGGGACTGGCCGCCGCCCCCCTGGGCGCCGGACGAGCCGTTGCCGTCGTTCGCCGGCTGCTGCGCCACGGGGGTCGGCGAGGGCGCCGGTGCCGCGGCCAGGGGCGGGCTCGCCGTGGGGCTGGGCGCGATGCTGCTCACCCCGGCCTCCTGGACCTGTTCCTGGGCGAGACTTCCGACGCGGGGTTTGTAGTTGAACCAGATCAGGGCGAAGGTGACGGCGAGGGCCAGCAGGGTGCCGAAGAGGGTGGCCAGCCAGCGGGGCAGGAAGCCGCGCTGGATGTAGGTGCCGTCCACAGGCTGGGGAAGGACGCCCGACCGCTGGACGGTGAGGGCGTACGGCCGCTGCTCCTTGGGCCCGAACCAGATGATCTTCCGGGGTTTGAGGGTGGCCTTGACGAAGGCGGCGCGGCCCGGCTCGATCTGGACGTTGCTGGGGCGGAGGTCGTAGGCGAGCTGGTCGCCGTTGTCGCTGCCGCCGACGGACGCGGTGAGCCTGGTGTTGCCGAGGTTGTCGATGGCCAGCTGCGGGCGCCCCCGGAAGCGGCCCTTGACGGTGGGCGGGACCAGCTCGGCACGGATCTCGGTGAAGGGCGTGATGGTGAGGTTGCCCTCGGGGACGGTGACGGCCTCGGGGTGCTCGGTGGGGGTGATGCGGATGGCGTACGGGTTGGGGCCGGCCGTCGCGTCGGGGGTGCGGGGCGGGGCGAAGGTGAGCTCGACGGTGCCCGTGGTGCCCGGATAGAGGCGGAGCGTCTGCGGCTCCACGGTCGTCCAGGGGGCGATGGGGCCCACCGGTTCGAAGCGGTACTCGTCGACGACGTCGCCGGTGTTGCGCAGCCGCAGGCGCACCCGGGTCGAGGCGCCCGGGTCCACGGTCGCGGAGGCGGGTTCGAGGGAGGTCCACAGAGTCATCGGTTCACACCGTCAGCTTGAAGGCTTCGAGCCAGAGCGTGTTGTCCCAGGTGCCCAGGGTGAGCAGGGCCGGGCGGGCGTCGCTGCACGCCTGGTTGCCCCAGCCCACGTTGTGGACCTGGGCGTATCCGCAGACCTGGCCGTTGCCGATGTTGAGGGTGAAGGTCTCCAAGTACGGGTCGGCCGCCTTCGTGCTGCCGATGTAGTTGTCCTTGCCGTCGGCGACGACCTTGGTCCAGGTCTGCCACTTGCCCTGCCCGTTGGTGGACTGGGAGTCGTAGACGAAGGAGTTGCCGGCGGAGCCGTCCACCCCGTACACCGCGACGTTGATGTCCTTGATCGGGGTGTTCTTGCCGACCGTGCCGGAGATCGTGCCGTCGCAGACGGGCTTCTGCCAGCCGGTGCCCTGGACGTAGGAGCGGTAGCAGATGTGGCGTCCGCCCGGGTCGGCCGCGGCGAGCCGGTTCACGGCGGTCGCGGCCGTGTCCTGCTTGGGCTTGGCGGTGACGGTGGCCGTCGCGCCGCCGCCTCCTCCGCCACCGCCGTTGTTGTTCGCGGCTTCGGTGGACGGGGCCGCGGGGGGCGCGGCGGCCGCCGTCTCGCTGGGCGCCGGGGGCGGGGTGGGGGTCGTCGAGGGGCTGGGGGCGATGCTGCTCACCCCGGCCACCTGGGGCTGTTCCTGGGCGAGGCTCTGGACGTGGGGTTTGTAGGTGAACCAGATCAGGGCGAAGGTGATGGCGAGGGCCAGCAGGGTGCCGAAGAAGGTCGCGAGCCAGCGGGGCAGGAAGCCGCGCTGGATGTACGTCCCGTCGACCGGCTCCGGCTTCAGCCCCGACCGCTGCACGCTGAGCCGGTACGGCCGCTGCTCCTTGGGCCCGAACCAGATGATCTTCCGCGGCTTCAGCGTGGCGTTCACGAAGGCGGCGCGGCCCGGTTCGATCTGGACGTTGCTGGGGCGGAGGTCGTAGGCGAGCTGGTCGCCGTTGTCGCTGCCGCTGACGGAGGCGGTGAGCTTGGTGTTGCCGAGGTTGTCGATCGCGAGCTTGGGGCGGCCCCGGAAACGGCCCTTGACCGTCGGCGGGACCAGCTCCGCGCGCAGCTCGGTGAAGGGCGTGATGGTGAGGTTGCCCTCGGGGACCGTGACGGCCTCGGGGTGCTCGGTGGGCGTGATGCGGACCGCGTAGGGGTTCGGGCCGGCCGTCGCGTCCGGGGTGCGGGGCGGGGCGAACGTCAGCTCCACCGTGCCCGTCGTCCCTGGGTAGAGGCGGAGCGTCTGCGGCTCCACGGTCGTCCAGGGGGCGACGGGGCCCACCGGTTCGAAGCGGTACTCGTCGACGACGTCGCCGGTGTTGCGCAGCCGCAGGCGCACACGGGTGGAGGCGCCCGGGTCGACGGTCGCGGACGAGGGTTCCAGGGAAGTCCACAGGCTCACCGTCCGGAGGCTAGCGCCGCGGCCGGGGCGGCACAGGAGGCGTCGGGGCAGCTCCGGTGCCCCAAGAGGCATGGCCCCGACGCCTTCCGGCCTCCCTCACGACCTACCCCGCGGGGAACATGTGGTTCCAGTACATGATCCCGATCCGTCGCTGCAGCTTCGCGCGCAGGGTCGGGGCGAACCGGCCCTTGCCGGCCTTCTCGTCGTACTTCGGGTCCTTCAGCTCGGCCTCGATCGCATGCAACAGGTCCTGCTGGGACGCGCCACCGTGCGCCGCGACGTAACCGGCCATCGACCGCCACGGGTCGCTCAGCGGCGCGAAGGGCTTCGTCTCCTCGTTGGCCTCGGCCTGCGCCCTGGCCGAGCTCGACAGGGTGTTGTCGGCGTCCGTGTACTCAAGGCGCATCTCGTCCGCGAACAGGTTCTCGTTCACCAGGATGTTGTGGTACTCCACCAGGGCTCGTTTGGCCCCGGCCATGTCGATGTCGAACCCGGCCTGGACCTGCTTGAGATGGCCCATCTCGTGCTGGACGACCTGGTCGAAGGTGAACTTGGCGGGCGGGTCGGCGTTGACCAGGATGATGCCGGACTCCCGCAGGTAGCCGCCCCCGCCGGCCTGGTCGACCACCACACTGGCCGGGGTGTTCCCGTCCGGGTACTTGTTGAGCGACTGCACGCTCTCGTCCAGCTCGGCGCCGGCCAGGCCGATGACGTACCCCTCCTCGTAGTCCCGGAACTTCCGGTCGGCGGGTACGCCCTTCGGTACCTTGACGAGCTTGACGGTGCCCTTCTCGACGCCCAGTTTCTCGGACACGCCCTCGACGAACCCGGGAGTCAGCACGCGCTGCACCGCCACCGGGCCCGCGCCTGCCGGCACCGGGGCCGGGGCGGCGCCCGACCCGGTGTCCGCCGGCTTCCGCTGCACCTGGGGCACCGGCCCGCTCATCACGCGCCGCGCCTTGCTCACCGCGTGCCGTTCGCCGGAGTCGTTCACGTCGGACACGCTGACCCCGGCACCGGTGTCCGTGCCGGGCACAGGGCCCTTCAACTGATCCTCGTAGTGGGTCAGTTCGTGGGCCCAGTCCTCCTTCGTCATGGTGTCGCCGACCACGATGTTGGGGCCGGTGGTGTACGCCTTGGCACCGAGTTCCCGCGCCGACTCCCGGGCCAGGGACCCCGTGTGCACCCGTACACCGCTGAAGTCCGCGCCGTCGAAACGTGTCTCCATCTCCGACTGAAGCGCCTGGTCCATGCTCTGGCCGCTGGACTGGACCACCCGGTGGACCAGGGCCTGGCGCTGCACCGCCGGCACGTGGCCGCAGGCCGGGTCGTGCTCGTGGAGTTCCTCGCCGGCCGCCTGCCGCTGCACCGCCGGCAGATGGCCGCAGGCAGCGTCGTGCCGGTGGCGCGACGCCTCGACGGTGCGGGCCACCGCCGCGTTGCCCGCCGTCCGCTGGAGAGCAAGCAGCCCGGCCGCGGTCCCGGTCACGGCCGTACGGTCCGTGCCGGCGGACGCCGTAGGTGCCGCCGGGCGGCGGGCCGCCTGCGGATGGCCGGCCTGGCGGTGTTCCTCCTGTGCGTGCATGAACTACCTTTCGGCGATGGACCCTCGACCACAACTACGAGTGCCCGGGCCGATCGGGCAAGGGGTGTTCGGGCAGTCTCGGGGGCAGCGTTCTCAGGACTCCCCGTCCGCGGCGGTCAGCACGTGGTGCGGGTCGGCCGGCGCGTGGCCGCCCTGCGTGGCGGCCGCCATGCGCCGTACCGCCGGTTCGGGCATCCGGATCACCACGGGGTACGTGAGGGTGTAGTCCTGCACGCCGACCGCCCGGGCCGGATCGCGCAGCGCCCCGGTGTGCCGGTGCCGCACCCGGGCCACGGCCCTGACGTGCAGGGTGAACTGCACCAGCACCGACGCGGCCTTGGGCTTCTGCAGCGGCACCGTGCCGGAGGCGTTGCCCGCGGCGTCGGTCGGACCGCCGTCGCGGCCGTAGGTGACGGGGACGTTGTTCATGCCCGAGTAGTCGGCGCGGACCGGTCCTTCGCCGCCCATGAACCGCGCGGAACGGCCGTGGTGGGAGGCGTGCTGTGCGTCGCCGGCCGCCGGGCGGCCCTCGGGGCCGCTCTGCGCGACCGTCTCGAACGTCATCTTGTCGCCCCTGCCAAGGATCTCGCCGTCGCGCAGCCGCGCGTGCAGGGAGCAGGCGATGTCCTGACCCTCGACGCCGGACACGTGCACCGGCGGCAGTTGCGCACCGGCCGACACCAGGAGCGGCAGCGCCGCCGTGAGCCATTCGGTGGACACCGCCTCCCGCTGGGCGTAGTGCGCCGCGCCACCGGTCTTCCGGAAGCCGCTGCCGGCGTGCGCCTGCGCCATGGCCCGGCCGATCAGCTCCCGTATCTGCGGTGCGCCCCGGAAGCCGTTGACCTGTGCCTCCATGGGCAGCTCGGCGCCGTCCGCACGCCACGCGGCCAGGGCGGCCGGAGCGGCCTCGCGCACCGGGGCCGTGCTGCCCCGGGCGGGTCCCGCGTTGTGCTCCGGCCGGGCGCGGGCGACAGCCTTCAGGTCGTTGTCCAGCGCGCGGTGCACGAAGGACCCGTCGAAGGTCACTGACGCCACCTGGCCATCGGCGGAGCGCAGTTCGAGTTCCGCCTGGAAGGGGACCGTCACGTTCGCCGAGTTGGCCTCGGAGTCCACGATGGTGCGCAGACCGGTCTGCGTCCGGGCGGACGAGGCCTGCCTGGTCGACGTGGTCGTCCCGATGCCGGGGCCCGCCACGGCACCCGCGCTGCCGATCACGTCGTCGTGCGGCTTGCCGGCACCGGTCAGCGCGGCGTCGACTCCGCTGGTGAGGCTCTCCTGGCTGCCGGTCGCGCGCTGTGCGTACGCGACGGTCGCGAACTCCATCTCCCGGTCGTTGCCGGACGGCCCGGCCACGGTGCCGGGCCCGGTGCGGCGGATGTGGAAGACGGCCCAGTACGACGTGGCCCGGCGGCCGGGGACGGAACTGTTCCGCAGCAGCTCGACGGGAACGCCGCCGTCCATGGCCCCGGCGAGCAGACCCACGGCCCCGTCCTGGTCCAGCACCCGCAGCAGCCGCTGCACGTTCTCGAACCGGTCGTCCAGCACCCGTGACGGCAGCAGGTCCTCCGCCAGCCCCCGGTCCCGCACCGCCGCGCGCAGCCGTCCGAGCAGCGGCACGAAGTCGGGCATGCCGTCGACCAGGCCGGCCCCCAGAGGGAGGTGCGCGGCGAGCGCCGGTACGTCGGACACGTCCCGCGGCGGGGCGGTCGAACCGGCCTGCCGCTCCGGCCCTTCGGCGTCCCGGCTGCCGGAGCCCCGCTCCCGCTGGGGGAGTTCATTCCCCGCCCGCTCCGGGAGTTCGCCCCTCGCCCGCTCCGACATCCCCTGCCCCGGTTCGGACCCCGAGGCCGGATCGGGGGTGCCCGCCGCCGGGCCGCCGGACGCCGGCCGCCACCTGGCCGCGGTCTCCGCCAGCGCCTGCTCCTGCTCGCGGGCCCGCTCCTCCGGCGTCCGCAGGCCCGCCTTCCGCAACTGCGGCTCGGTGAGCCAGAGTCCGACGGCGCCCGGCACCGTCAGCCGTTGCGACATCGCGTACGGGCCGCGGCCGTTCACCGCGACCTCGGCCACCATCCACGCGGACAGGTCGCACTGGACGAGGTAGAGCGGCCGGGAGCGCGGATGCACGGAGTTGCGCTCGATCGTGCCGCCGATCGTCGCTGTGTCGGTCGTGGTCGTCGCCTGTCCGAAGGCGGGTGACACGCTCTCGGCCAGCGTCCAGCCCGCGCCGCGCTCCGACCCGGTGCCGTTGAAGGCCACCGCCTTGCTCTTCGTCGACGCGTGCTGCCCCGATGCCTGATGGCCGCCCAGGACCATGTTCTCGACACCGGCCCCGCCCGCCCCGCTCTGCTCCGGCCTGCGATGCAGGACCCGCGGGTTGGTGAGGGCCAGCCGGGTGCCGACGGCGCCGTTCAGCGCGGCCGCACGCCGGGCGTGGCGCAGGTCGCCGACCACCCAGCCGGTGCGGGTCGCCTGTCGCAGGGCCGCGGTGATGGACTCCGGGCCGAGCCGCTCCTCCAGCGCGAGACGCGGGGCGAGGCCCTCCGCCTGGTACGCGGTGTCGCCCGGCCGGTCCCGGTCGCCCTTGCGCGCGGCCAGGGCGAGCAGCTGGAAGGCCAGTTGCCGCAGCTGCCTGCCGTCGCCGACGGTCTCCACGAAGTCCCAGTCCCGGACCTGCCGTTCGGTGTCCAGGCCGGGTGCCCGGGTGAGCATGTCGTGGATGCCGGTGGCCTGGGAGGCGAGGTGGAACCTGGCGGGCCTGGACCGCCGGGCGGCCGTCCTGCGCTGCTCGTCGGCGCCCACGGTGAGCGCGGCGGGCGTGCTCAGCTCCACGTCCTGCCCCTCCGCGCTCCCGTCGAAGTGCTGCGGTACGGCGGCGTCGAGGTCGCCCAGCGAGGCGACGGTCCGGGCCTCGGGCTGCTCGCGGCCCGGGCGGCCGGGGGTGAGGGAGCGTTTCAGGGTGCGCTCCCGGGTGGTCATGGTGACCTTGGCGTCGAGCATCAGCCGCGTACCGAACGTACTCGTCTTCACGTCGCCGCTGTTGAGCGAGTCGCCCCGGACCGCGGGGCCGCCCTGGACGCGGCGCGCGCTCTCCACCGCGGCGTTGGCGGTGACGCCGAAGGACAGCGCGCCCGGCAGCAGCGTGATGTTGGCGCTGCCCTGCGCCCCGGCCCTGCGGGCGGTGGATCTGCCGGTCTGCCCGCCGGAGGCGACGCCCGAACTGCTGCGTACCAGCCAGTTGTCGGTGTCGCCGAGGTAGGTGAGCGCGCCGACCCGTCCGCGCACCCGGATCTGCACGTCGTGGGAGTGCAGCGTGGACTTCCGGCGCAGCCGCACCGGGATGCCGGGGCCCAGGAGCTGGTTCTTCTTCGCCCGCAGGTTGGTCTCCGAGAGCACGGTGACCAGCTCGCGGTAGTTGCGCATGCGCGCCTCGGACTCGTCCCGGTCCGGGATCCGCTCCGCCGCCCGGTCACCGGTGGCGAAGTCCGGGAGGTAGCCGGCCAGTTCGGGCCGGGACGCGAACAGGCCCTCCAGCGCCTCGACGAGGGGGCGCACGTCCAGGTGGGTGAGGGAGACGCTGTTGCCGACGGCGCCGAACGGCAGGTGGCGTTCGGTCTCGCGCTCGGTGCCGTCGGGCGCCGTCGCGGTGGGCTTGCGGTGCAGGGGGTCCGCCTGGACGCCGTCCGGCAGCTCCAGCCCGATGTGCTGGGCCTCCTGGGCGTTCAGGCTGACCCAGCTGTCCAGGGTGTGCTCGGCGACGCGCGTCCCGGGGTACCGCCGCTGCGCGGGGGACGCGGGCCCCAGGCCCTGCACGGTCAGCCGGACCCGGCCGAGGTAGAGCACCTTGTCGCCGCGGATCTCGGCACCCTTCCGGGTGGCCACGGTCTGGTCGGACGACGAGAACCGGGCGCTTTTCAGAGCGACGGAGCCCATGCCCTGGAACCGGGCGACCGGTACGCCCGGTGCGCCGACGGCGACCGCGGGACCGGCCCCGGCCAGTCCGCTCGCGCCCTTCGAGGCGGTGCGGCCGGAGCCGTGCGCGCTCTGCTGATGGGTGCGCAGCTGGGTCTGTCCCGCACCCCAGCCGGGGGTCAGGGACACGATGTCGGCGCGCATCCGGTACGAACTGGCGGCGCTGCCGTCCTTGGACGGCAGGTCCTCGCCGGGCACCCAGCCCGCGAGCATGCGGGGCAGGTCGTGCAGCACGGCCGGGTGGGAGGTGGCCGCGAACAGCCGGGCCCGGCCGGGAGCGCCGGGCGCGGTCACCGAGGGCGCGAGGACGGACGCGACCGTGTCGAACAGGCCGCCTCCGCCGCCGTGCGGGCCACCGTGGTCCTCCACGGCCATCGCCGCCATGGACACGGCCTGCCGCACGGAGGTGGCCTGCTCCTCGCTCAGCTCCGGTCCGGGGACGGGCCGTACGGTGCCGTGCGGCACCAGGTGCTCGTGCGGGACGCGCATGACGAGGCTGCCGTCACCGCTCGCGACGTGCCGGCCGCGCGCGCCGTGCTGTTTGATCCGCACGACGAAGCGCACCCGGCGCCGTGCCGTGACCGTGCCGCCGCCGCTTCGGAAGGTCCGGGGCTCGGACACGGTGCGCGCGGAGTGCGTGTCCGAGGTGGAGGTCAGGGCGGCTCCGGCGGCGAGCTGCGCGCCGCCCAGGACACCGGGCGTGGGCGTCGGGGCCAGGACGGTACCGGAGGCGCTGATGCCCCACTGGCGGGCGCGGACCGTGTCGGCGGCCACCGTGCCCGCCGAGTTGTGCAGGTGGTCGACCTTGGTGTCGGCGTCCTCGCCCTGGGCGCTGTCCGCGAACGACAGCGCCGCCGCGTCCTGCTCGTCCCGCGGCACGACGCAGACGGTGACGTCGTACGACGCCCCGTTCGCCCCGCGCACGGCGAAGGCCCGCCCGCGGCCGTAGAAGGTCTCCGGCCGGCCCGCCAGCTCCTGCTGGATCTCCTCCACGTCGGCGCCGTCCTGCCCGGTGACCCGGGTCACCTCCGCGGCGACGAACGGGTGACCGGTCAGCCCGGACGCGGTGGACAGGCCCGCCGAGGTCATCGACCTCAGGTACGGGGGAAGCGTGAGCGGCCCCTGCCGCCGGGCCTCGGCGGCTGCCGGCGGCGGAGTGCGGGCCGGGGCGGGCGGTCTGCCGCCTTCGATCAGGCCGGCCACGGCGGCGTTCCCCGCCCTGCTCTGCAAATTCCGCATCTCGGCGGCGGCCGGAAGCCCGACCGGCGCGCCCGGCCTCGACGGCTGCTCGCGGGAGGGGCCGTCGTCCCTGCCCTGGCCGGGGTGCCGCACCCGGGCTCCGCCCGCGCCGCCCTCGCCCGACACCGGCTTCCGTGTCCGCCGCATCCCGCGCACTCCCGTCCCCGGCGGGACCGGAGGGCCCCGTCCTCGTCGTCCTGGGTCGAACTGGGTCGTCCTGGTGGCGCGTGCGGGCGCCCGCGGCGGGAGGCAACCCGCCTGGCCGTGCAGGGTAACGGGTGTACGGGACGGGTCCACAAGGGGACGGCCGCTGAACGAGTGGGTTAACAAACGGCGGTCGAGGCGTTCTGAACGCGGTGACCAGCGACGTACGGCGGCCGGCTGCCCCCAGGGGGTGCCCTTGGGGGCAACAGGTGTGCCCGGGCCCGGGCACCGGGGGACGTTTCGGTGGACGCGCTCGCGCGTGAGGCTGGGAAGCGTTCCTGTCTCGTACCCCGAGGAGAGCAGAGCATGCCGTCCTACCTGTCACCCGGCGTCTACGTCGAGGAGGTGGCCAGCGGCTCGCGCCCCATCGAGGGGGTGGGCACGTCGGTGGCGGCCTTCGTGGGCCTGGCCCCGACCGGTCCGCTGAACGAGCCGACCCTGGTGACCAACTGGACGCAGTACGTCGCGTCCTTCGGTGAGTTCACCGACGGGTACTACCTCGCGCACTCCGTCTACGGCTTCTTCAACAACGGCGGCACGGCGGCGTACGTCGTCCGCGTCGGCGGCTCCTTCGAAGGCGCCGAGGGTGCCGTCAACGCGCCCGCCGCGGTGCGGGGTTCGGCCGCCCCGGCCGCGCTGCCGCCCGGTGAGGCCAAGCAGATCGGCACCTTCTCCGTCAGCGCCATCGCCTCCGGCGACCTGAGCGTCGAGGTCGCCGACCCGGAGGGCGAGGGCCCCGCCGAACGCTTCAGGCTGGTCGTCAAGGACGGCGGCAAGCCCGTCGAGACCTTCGACGTGACCGCGAAGAAGGGCGGCCGCAACTACGTGGTCACCCAGGTCAAGGAGCGCTCCAGGCTCATCACCGTGACGGAGGCCGCGCCCGCCGCGCAGCTGGCCCGTCCGGACAACCAGACGGTGGCCCTCGCGGCCCCCGCCCCGGCCCCGGCGTCCGCGTCCCCCGTCGCGGACGCCGGCTCCCACCCCGGCCCCGCCGAGTACCTCGGCGACTCGGCCGACCGCACCGGCTTCGGCGGCCTGGAGGCCGTCGACGAGGTGTCCATGGTGGCCGTGCCCGACCTGATGGCCGCCTACCAGCGCGGCGCGATCGACCTGGAGCAGGTCAAGGCCGTCCAGCTCGGCCTGATCGCGCACTGCGAGCTGATGGGCGACCGGGTCGCGGTCATCGACCCGCCGCCGGGCCTCAACGCCCGTCAGATCCGGGTCTGGCGCCAGGAGACGGCCGGCTACGACTCCAAGTACGCGGCCCTCTACTACCCCTGGATCAAGACCTTCGACCCGTCCTCCGGCCAGTCCCGGCTGATCCCGCCGTCCGGCCACGTGGCCGGCGTCTGGGCCCGCAACGACGCCGAGCGCGGCGTCCACAAGGCCCCGGCCAACGAGGTGATCCGCGGCGCGGTGGACCTGGAGCTCCAGATCACCCGGGGCGAGCAGGACCTCCTGAACCCCATCGGCGTGAACTGCATCCGGGCCTTCCCGGGCCGGGGCATCCGCATCTGGGGCGCCCGCACGCTGTCCTCCGACCCGGCCTGGCGCTACCTCAACATCCGCCGGTACTTCAACTACCTGGAGGAGTCGATCCTGATCGGCACCCAGTGGGTGGTCTTCGAGCCCAACGACCACAACCTCTGGGCCCGTATCCGGCGCAACATCTCCGCGTTCCTGGTCAACGAGTGGCGCAGCGGCGCCCTGTTCGGGCAGCGGCCCGAGGAGGCGTACTACGTCAAGTGCGACGAGGAGACCAACCCGCCGGAGTCGGTCGACGTCGGCCGGGTGATCTGCGAGATCGGCATCGCCCCGGTCAAGCCCGCCGAGTTCGTGATCTTCCGGCTGGCCCAGTTCAGCAGCGGCAGCGGCGAGTTGCAGGAGTAGCAGGCCCTCGGTCCCCAACCCCCTTGATGTCACGGCACCTTGAGAAGAACGGGCAGTAACACATGAGTCTCCAGCCGGGTGACGCCCTCACATCGCACAATTTCGGCCTGCAGATCGACGGCGTGATGGTCGAGTACCTCGCCGAGGTCAGCGGCATGACGATGGAGCAGGACGTCATCACCTACCAGCAGAACACGCCGGACGGGAAGAACCACGTCCGCAACCTGCCGGGCGTGAAGAAGAACGGCACCTGCACGGTCGTCCGCGGTATGACCCAGTCCTCGTCGTTCACCCAGTGGATCAACGAGTCGATCAACGGCCAGATGACCACCGCCCGCAAGAACGCCTCCATCATCATGATGGACTTCCAGAACAACCCGGTGAAGCGCTACAACCTGCGCAACGCCTGGTGCAGCAAGATCGACACCAGCACCGTGAAGGCGGGCGAGGCGTCCGCGCTGACCGAGACGGTGACCATCACGTTCGAAGAACTGGTCATCGAGTAATGAGGCGTTCGGCCGCCAGGGCCGGGGGAGTGGGCGCGCCGCTCGCGGCAGCGGAGGCGGCGGCGCCCCCGGTCCCCCAGCAACCGGAGACACCCCGCGAGGTGCTGCGCACGGAGTTCCCGTTCCAGCTCCCGCGCGGGTACGTCGACGAGCAGGGCACCGTCCACCGCGACGGCGTGATGCGCCTGTCGACGGCGCGGGACGAGCTGATCCCGCTGCGGGACGTCCGGGTCCAGGAGAACCCCGCGTTCCTGTCGGTGGTGCTGCTGGGCCGGGTCATCACCCGCCTCGGCACGCTCCCGCTCGTGCACGACGGGATCGTGGAGAACATGTTCGCCTCCGACCTGGCGTTCCTCCAGGACTTCTACCGCCAGATCAACGCCGAGGGGCACACCCGAGCCGCGGTCAACTGCCCGCACTGCTCGGAGCCCTTCGAAGTGGAACTCGGCGGGAGCCGCCTGGGGGAATCGTGACGTACGCGACCGACCGGCTGCACGAGGAGATCGCGTACGTCGCCTACCACTTCCACTGGAACCTGGAGGACATCCTGGACCTGGAGCACGCCGACCGACGCCGCTACACGGCGGAGATCGCGTCTCTGGTGACCCGGGCCGCGGCCTCCGCAGGGGCGGAGGGCTGACGGGTGGGGCTGTGGGATCGGATGCGTGGGCGCGGACGGGGGCCGGGGGCCGACGCGTCCGGGAACGGGAACGGGAACGGGAACGGGCCTGAGGCTCCCGCGGAGGTGTCGCGGCCCGTGGTGGCGGCGGCCTGGTCCGGGCTGCCGCCGATCCAGCGTGCGCTGGGGGCGGGCGGGCCGGTCGCGGACGCCGGGTTCGGCGGCCGGTTGCCGACCTGGCAGAACCCGTCGTTCATGGGCACGCGCTCGCACGCGGTCCTGGACGGCGCGTCGAGCGCGCATCTCGCCGGTGGCGGCCTTGCTGGCGCCACGGGTGCGGGGGCCGTGTCCGGCCTGGAACGTCCGGTGCAGACACTGCCGTTGGCGGGGCCGACGGGAGCGGCGGGGCAGACGGGGCCGGCGGCCGCCCGACGCGCGTCGGTTCCGGTGGTGCCGTTGCGGGCGGTCGGGGGCGGCTCGGCGGGGTCCGCCGGGTCTGTGGAGTCCGCGAGGTCCGGTGGATCCACGCGGTCCGCCGGGGCTGTGGGCTCCGCTGGTTCGGCGGCGCCCGCGGTACAACGGGTGCCGTTGGCGGGGCGGCACGGTGGTGGTGCGGCCGCGCAGCGGCCGGGGGTGACACCAGGAGCGGTACGGAACGGGAACAGCGCGCCGAGCCCGGCGGCCCCGTCGACCGGCCGAGCCGAGGGACCGGCGCCCTCCGCGGCGAGGGCCGGGCAGCGGGCGATGCCCGATGTCCAGCGGTCGGTCACACCGACGGCCTCGGCCTCGGCTGCCGCTTCGGCGGCGGTGCCGGTGGCGTGGGCGCCACAGCCGACCCCGGTCGCTCCGGCTCCGGCCACCGGTCCGCGCGTCGCGCCGGCACCGCCCGTCCCGCCGCGCCGCAGCGCGCTGACGACGGCGCCGGCGAGCACGTCGGTGACGGCCGTGCAGCGGCGTACGCTGCCGTCGGCGCCGCGGGTGACGGCCACCGAGGGCGTGGTGCCGACGTCGGGTGAGGGTGACCGAGCCGGCGGCGAAACGACGGCGGACGGGGTCGTACAGCGGGCGGTCGAGGGCGGCGGCGGGGATCCGGTGCGGGTGAGCGGGGGCTGGTCGCGTCCGCGCGGTGACGGCCGTACCTCCTTCGAGAGCGCTCCGCGGGCTCCACGGGCCGCTGCACCGGGAGGGGCACCGTCACCCGCCGCCGTACAGCGGTCCGCGTCCGGCGCCGCACCGGCAACCGCCCGGCCGCGCCCGACGGCTCCGGGTCCGGGTCCGGCCACAGCATCCTCCGGCGGTGGCGGTGGCGCGGCCTCGGTGCCCGTGTCGCCCGAAGCCACGGCCCGTACGGCCCCCGCGTCGCCCACCTCGACCTTCCCTCCTGCCCCTGCCACGGCCCCTGCGCCACCCTCGGTGTCCGCAACGCCCGCGCCGTCCGCCGCGCTCCCTGGCAACGGCGGGCCCTCCGGCACGCCTGGCGCCGGGGCGCGGACCCCTGTGCAACGGCAGGCGGTGAGCGGAGGCCGCGCCCCGGTCTCACCGGTGGAGCCCGGCAAGCCTGTGGTGGCTCCGGAGCAGCCGTCGGGCAGCCCCGGACCCGCCCCCGTACAGCGCCGTACCGTCCAGGGGCCGTCCGCCGGGCACACACCACCGTCGGTGGAAAGGGGCCGCACGGGGGCGAGTTCGGCACCGGTACCCGGGACCGGTCCCGCGACCACCGATGCCACCGGCCCTGCGGCCACCGGCGTCACCGGCCCGGCGGCCACCGGTCCCGCAGGCGCGGCGGCCGGCGGCGTCACCGCCACGGCGGCTACCAGTACCGCAGTCACGGCGGCCACCGGCGCCGCAGGCACCGCGGCCACCGGCACCCGAGCCGTCGGCGCCGAAGCGGTCACGGACGCTCCGCCCGCCGCCGGCGCCACGCCTTCCGCCCCCCACGCCCCGGCCGTCCCGCAGAGCGCGCGAGCCTCCGGGTTCCCGGGCGCGAGCGGTGGCCGCGAGGTGTCCGTGCAGCGACGGGCGGCCGAGCGTGCGGGCGCCGCTGACGCCGTACGGGAAGCGCCCCGTCCGGCCGAGCGGGGAGCCGTACCCTCTGCCGCGCCGATGCCACCGGGCGGCCCCGGCCGCCAGGACACCGCGGCCGGCACCTCGACGGCGGCGGCAACGCCCGTACCCGCACCGGCTCATGCCCGACCCGGAGCGACGGCTCCGGGAGCCCCTCGCCCCGGCCTCGGCGCTCCGCTGTCGCGCGTGGCCGGGAGCGGTGGCCGTGAGGTGCCCGTACAGCGGCGGTCGGCGGAGGGCCCGCAGGCCCCCTCCGCTGCCGCCGTACCGGGAGCCGCCGTGCCGGATGCGCCGACACCGCCAGGCCCGCGCGGGCACGGACCCGCCCCGACGTCCCCCGGCCCGGCCACGGCGGCCGGGCCCACCCCGGTGACAGCGCTGCCCTCCGACTCCGCCTCCGCTTCCGTGCAGCGTGCCGCTGCGACCACCACCCCCGGCGCTCCCCGCCTCGGCCTCGGCGCCCCCTTGACGGGCCCGGCCGCCGCGAGGTCCGCCGGCCGTCAGACGGCGGTGCCCTCCGTGCAGCGGCAGCGAGCGGCGAGCGCCAAGTCGACTGGTTCGGCGAGCGGTACGCCGAGCGGTACGCCGAGTGGTTCTTCGGGTGACCGGTCGGCCGCCTCTTCCCGCCGGGCGCCCGAAGCGCCCCGGCCCGGACAGCGAGTGTCGGCACCGGACCTGCCGACGACCACGGCCGACCATGCCCCGTCCGCCCCGTCCGCCCCGTCCGCCCCCACTGGCCTCGCGGCGACGTCGGCGCCCTCGCTTCCCGGCCCCGTCACGACCGGCCCTTCGGCGACGGCCGCACCCTCTTCCCCGGTTCCGCCCTTCGTCCAGCGCACCGCGGCCCCCGCCGCCGCGGGCCGCCAGGCAGCCGTGCAGCGCCAGGCGCGGCCGTCGTCCCTCCCCGCGGCCGTCCCGCCTCCGGCCGGACCGACGGCACCTCTGCCCCTCTTCGTGCAGCGAGCCGCGACCGCGCCCGCAGCACCCGCCGCCCTCCCGGTCAAGCCGGCCGCCACCGCCTCCGGGCCCGCTCGCCCCGTCCCCCTGCGCCCGACCGCCCCGATCTCCGCCACCACCGCGCTCCCCGTGGCCCCCCTCGGCCGTCTCACCGTCCAGCGCGACGCTCTCACCACCGCGCTCCCCGTCGGCCACTCCGCGACCACCCTGAAAAAAGAGCCGGTCACCCACACCGCCCGCGCCGAGGCTTCCCGCACCCAGACGTCCCGGCAGCCACCGCCCCCCGACGACCCGCCGCCACCCGGGTACTCCGCGTCCGCCGCGTCCGCCGACGATCCGCCGCCCGGCTACACGGCGGTCGAGGACGGCGGTTTCGACCCCCGCGCCCTCACCGAGTTCCAGGTGGACGCCCTCGTCCACCGGATCATCGACCGGATCACCCGCCACGTCCGCACCGAACTCCGCCGCGACCGCGAACGCGTGGGAAAGCTCCGCGACTTCCGCCCCTGATCACCACGCCCGCGCACCACCGCACAGAAAGGCCTCCCGATGGATCGCCAGGACCCGGGAACCACAGTCTGGTTCAGCCTCTCCATCGACGGCGAGGACCTCGGTTACTTCAACGGGTGCGAGGGACTGTCGTCGCAGGTGGAGATCGAGCAGCGGCAGGAGGGCGGGAACAACGGGTTCGTGTGGCAGTTGCCGACCCGGGTCAGCTTCTCCCACATCCGGCTGACCCGCCCGCTCACCCCGGACACCACGAAGGTCGCGAAATGGATCTCGTCCGTGCAGACGGGGATCGAGCGGCCCACCGGGCAGATCACGGCGCTGCGCGCGGACGGCTCGGAGGTGGCCCGGTGGGGGCTGCTCGACGTACTGCCGGTGAGCTGGCAGGGACCCTCCCTGGACGCGGGCAGCCCGTCCATCGCCACGGAGGTCCTGGAGATCGCCCACCACGGCTTCACCGACTGAGCGGCCGGAGCGGACAGCGCGGCCAGAGCGAGCAGAGCGGACTGAGAGGCAGACCAGATCATGGCCAGGAGCAGCCGGGGCGCCGGCAAGAGCCTCGTACGGGCCACCCTCGCGATTCACGAACCGCCCGTGGGCACCAGCACCAGCCCGGGCGGCATCATCAAGACGTTCGGCTTCGAGTTCAACCCGGCGCAGCTGTCGATCGCCCGCCGGGCGGACTGGAAGTCGTCGGCGGCGCCGATCGAACGGGACGGCGCGCTGCCGGAGTTCCTCGGCACCCATCCGCGTGAGATGAGCGTGGAGATCTTCCTGGACAGGTCCGACGACCCGGACAGCAACGACGTGATGAAGAAGGTGGAGTCGCTGCTGGCCTGCTGCGAGGTCACCAGCAAGAGCATCGCCGCCAAGCAGCCGTCCCCGCCCTGGGTGGTCTTCCAGTGGGGGTCGTTCTCGACGGCCAACTTCACGGCGTACGTCGCCTCCGCGGACGTCTCCTACTCGCTCTTCGGGACGAGCGGGATGCCGATCCGGGCCAGCTGCCGGCTCCAGCTGCACGAGATCCCGAGCAAGACCGCGGGGCAGAACCCGACGTCCGGCGCGCTCACCGCGCAGCGCGTGCACCGGGTCGTCGCCGGGGACTCGCTGCAGTCGCTGGCCTGGCGGGAGTACGGCGACGCGGCCGCCTGGCGGGCGATCGCGGCCGCGAACGACATCGACGACCCGGGGTGGCTGCCCGCGGGGACGGAACTGGTGCTGCCGGCCGCCGAGGAGGTGCGGTCCTGATGGTGAAGCATGCTTTCTCGAACGTCATCAAGGTCGTCATCGGCGGCAAGGAGCTGACCGCCACCTCGGAGTACGGGCGGTATCTGGTCGACGCCCATGTGGACCAGGGCGTCGGGGTGCCCGCCGCCTTCCAGCTGACCTTCCGCGACCCGTCCCGCAAGCTGCTCGGCAAGCTGGGCGTCCAGTTCGGCACCCCGGTGGTGATCACGCCGGTCTCCGACGGCCAGGGCACCGGCGACCCGCTGTTCACCGGTGAGGTCACGGGGATGGAGGCCGAGTACGACGGCACCGGCAGCTACGCCGTGGTCCGGGGCTACGACTACGGGTTCCGGCTGATGCGGCAGCGCCGTGTCGTCGCGTACCGCAACCAGACCGCCTCCGACATCGCCCGCAAGCTGGCCGCGCAGGACGGTGTGCCGATCGGGCGGATCCAGGCCACCAAGACGGTCTACGAGTTCATCAGCCAGTCGAACGTCACCGACTGGGACTTCCTGTCCCGGCTCGCCGACGAGAACGAGATGGTCATGTCGGTGGACGCGGACGGCAAGTTCCAGTTCGTGAAGCCGAAGAGCGCCTCCGGGGCGCCCTCGCCGCAGACCGACGGCGACAAGAGCCCGTTCGTGCTGGAGGCCGGGCACGACATCCTGCGGCTGCGTACCGCGGTCACCGCGTCCGACCAGGTGAACAAGGTCGAGTCGCGCGGCTGGGACGTACGGACGAAGAAGACGCTCACGGCGACGGTGACCCCGGCGAGCAACACCGGCTACAGCATCGGCACCACCCCGGGCGCGGCGGCCGGCGAGTTCAAGACGTCGAAGCTGGTCGAGACGCGTACGCCGTACGACAAGCAGACCGAGGTGAAGTACGCGGCCGACGCCCTCTCCGACGACGTCACGTCGACGTTCGCCGAGGTGGAGGTGGTCGTGCGGGGCAATCCCAAGCTGCGGCCCGGGGTTCCGGTGGCCCTCGCGGACGTCGGGGACCCCTTCGAGGGGAAGTACACGGTCACCTCGGTACGGCATGTCTTCGGCGACGCCAAGCACTACGAGACCTGGGTGACCGTCAGCGGCCGTCAGTGGCGGTCGCTCTACGGCGTCGCCTCGGGCGGTGCCGGGGACGCCGGCGGCGACCGGCAGCTCAGCGTGGCGCAGGCCCTCGTCACCGACGTGCAGGACCCGCTCCAGCAGGGCAGGGTGAAGCTCAAGTTCCCGTGGCTGGACGACACCTACGTCAGCGACTGGACCCGGACCATGCAGTGGGGCGGGGTGCGCGGCGGCGGGGTCTTCCCGATGGACGTCGGGGACGAGGTGCTCGTCGCCTTCGACCGCGGCGCCCTCGACCACGCGTACGTCATCGGCGGCCTCTACAACGGCAAGGACAAGCCGACCAGGGTCAAGGACGTTCCGCTGCACGACGGCATGCGCGGCCGGGCCACCCGGCACACCGTCTCCGACCGGGTCGGCAACCGCATGGACCTGCTCGACCAGCGGGGCCGCAAACAGGGCGTCCGGCTGGCCAGCGGCGACGACAGACTGACCGTCTTCCTGGACCGGCAGAAGACCGAGATCACCGTGGACAGCAAGGGCAGCGTCTCCATCAAGGGCAGCAGGTCGGTGTCGGTCGAGGCCGGCGCCAACCTCTCGCTGAAGGCGGGGGGCGCGCTCAGCATCAGGAGCGGGGGGCCGCTGTCCCTCCAGAGCGCGGAACTCGTCGACATCAAGGCGCCCTCGGGCGCGGTCTCCGTGAACGCCGCCGCCGTGAACCTGATGGCGAACGCCGCCCTGTCGCTGCGCGGCAACGCCGCCGTCGCGATCAGCTCCCTCGCCACGGTGGGGATCCAGGCCCCCGAGGTGCCGGTCCTGGGCAACCTGATGATGGGCGGCCTGACGGTGATGGTGATCCCGGCATGAGCGGGCGCGAGGTCTTCCGGGAGAGGCGGGTGCGGGGCTGATGGCAGAGCATTTCGTCGGCTCCGGCTGGTCGTTCCCGCTGCGGATCGGCCCCACCGGCGGCATCGCCCTCGTCAGCGGCGAGAAAGAAGTGGAAGAGGCCATCCGCCTCATCCTCTCCACGGCCCCCGGGGAACGCCCGATGCGGCCGGAGTTCGGCTGCGCCATCCACGACCTCGTCTTCGCCCCCGTCAACGAGCAGACGGCCGGCCGTATCCAGCACGAGGTGCACGCCAGCCTCGACCGCTGGGAGCCCCGGATCGAGGTCGAGGACGTCGAGGTCACCACCGGCGCCGACCCGAGCGTGCTGATGATCGACGTCCGCTACTCGATCCGCGGCACCAACAACCCGCGCAGCCTGGTCTTCCCCTTCTACGTCATCCCCTCCCACGACGAGCCGGACCTGCCCCCCGCCTCCCCGGACTCCTCCGAAAGCGACCGCTGATCCCGATGGCCCTGCCCTCCCCGAACCTCGACGACCGGCGCTTCCAGCAGTTCGTCGACGACGCCAAGCGTTACATCCAGCAGCGCGCCCCGGAGTGGACCGACCACAACGTCTCCGACCCCGGCATCACGCTGGTGGAGACGGTCGCGCACATGGCCGACCAGATCGTGTACCGCCTCAACCGGGTCCCGGAGAAGAACCACCTCGCCTTCCTGGACCTGGTCGGGATCACGCTGTTCCCGCCGTCGGCGGCCCGTACGGACGTGACGTTCTGGCTGTCGGCGGCCCAGGAGGAACCGGTTCCGGTGCCGGTCGGCACCGAGGTGGCGACCCGCCGTACCGAGACACAGGAGGCGGTGGTCTTCGCGACCGAGCGCGAACTGACCATCGTGCCGAGCGAGTTGCGGCACCTGCTGCGGCAGCAGCAGGGCTCGGCCGTCGTCGACCTCACCCACGACCTCGCCGAGGGCAAGGACCTGTTGTGCTTCACCGAGTCCCCGAACCCCGGTGACTGCATGCTGCTCGGCCTCTCCGCCGCCGTCCCGCACTGCGCGGTCGCCCTGGACCTGGACAGCCGGGTCGACGGTGTCGGCGTGGACCCGCGGCAGCCCCCGCTGGTGTGGGAGGCGTGGACGGAGGACGGCTGGCGGGAGTGCGAGGTCGACCGGGACGGCACCGGCGGCCTCAACCGCCCCGGCGAGGTCGTGCTGCACGTCCCCGGCGGTCACGTGCTGTCCCGCAACGGCGGCCTGGAGGCCAGCTGGCTGCGGTGCCGGGTCACCGAACCGCACGCCGACCAGCCCTTCTACACCACCTCCCCGACGGTCCGGTTCGTCGAGGCCTGCACGGTGGGCGGCACGACCGCGGCCGTCCACGCGGAGACCGTCGAGGACGAGGCGCTCGGCGAGTCCACCGGCCTGCCCGGCCAGCGCCTGCGGCTCGCCCACGCCCCCGTCGTCGGGGACAGCCCGCCGCTCCTCCTACAGACCGCCGAGCACGACGGCGAGGGCGGCTGGGCGGACTGGCAGGTCGTCCCGCACTTCGCGGCCTCCGGACCGGACGACCGGCACATCACCCTCGACGCGACGACCGGCGAGATCGCCTTCGGCCCCGCGGTCCGCGAACCGGACGGCTCGTTGCGCCAGTACGGCACGGTGGCCCCGAAGGGCGCGGTCATCCGGGCCCGCCGCTACCGCACCGGCGGGGGCCGGGCCGGCAACGTGGCCCGGGGCGCCGTACAGATCCTGCGCTCCTCCATCCCGTACGTGGCGGAGGTCGTCAACCGGGAGGCCGCACGCGGCGGAGTGGACGGCGAGACGGTCGCCGAGGCGAAGGTGCGCGCCCCGATCACGCTGCGCGCCCAGGAGCGGGCGGTGACCCTGCGCGACTACGAGGAGCTGGCCCGCCGCGCCGCGCCCGAGACGGCCCGGATCACCTGCCTGGAGGGCGAGGAGGGCGAGCACGGGGCGTACGCGGTACGGGTGCTGGTGGTGCCGCAGGCCGTGTCCGACCCGGGCGGCCGGCTCCGTTTCGAGCAACTCGTGCCCGGCGACGCCCTGCTGGACCGCATCACCCGCTATCTGGACGAACGGCGGCTGATCGGCACCCGGCTGGCGGTCGGCCCGCCCTTCTACCAGGGCGTCACGGTCGTCGCCACCGTGCACGCCTTCCGTGGCGTGGACGTCGACCGGGTCCGCCGCCAGGCCCACGACGCCCTCTACCGCCACCTGGACCCGCTGACCGGCGGCGCGGACGGCAAGGGCTGGCCGTTCGGGCGCCCGGTGCAGGCCGGTGAGGTCTTCGCGGTGCTACAGCGTGTTCCCGGCATCGAGCTCGTCGACGAGGTGGTCCTGCACCCCGCCGACCCGCTCACCGGCAAGCGCGGCGACCCGACCGACCGTATCGACCTGGACGCCCCTTCCCTGGTCTTCTCCTACGACCACCGGGTCCGGGTGATCGGCGAATGACCGTCAACGACCCGACCGGAGGCGTCCGTTGAGAGGTTCCATCGACGGCCTCGGATCCTCCGTCCCGATCGGCCCGATGCTGCCCGCGGTCTTCGCCGACGACGACCTCGCGCTGCGCTTCGTCGCCGGACTGGACGACGTGATCGCGCCGATCCCGAACGTCCTCGACTGCCTGCCCAGCTACTTCGACCCGGCCCTGGCCCCCCTGGACTTCGCCGAGTGGCTCGGCAACTGGGTCGGCGCCGAGACCGACGGCACCGAATCGGAGCCCCTGCTACGGGCGGCCGTGGCCGCGGCCGCCTACCTGCACCGCTTCCGGGGCACCCCCTGGGGCCTGTCCGAGGCGGTCCGCCTGGCCTTCGGCGTGACACCGGAGATCACGGAGAGCGGCGGCACCGACTGGAGCGCCCGCCCGCTGGGCCCCTTCCCCGGCGAACCCCGCCCCCGCCTGCACGTCCACCTCACGCTCCCCTCCCCCACCCCGGCCGACGAGGTCCGCCTGGAACACCTCGTGGCCGCCGCCCGCCCCGCTCACATGCCCTACACGGTCCAGGTGACCGCGTCCGCCGAAAGGACCCCGCAGCGATGACGACCAACCGGAACTGCACAGAGTGCGGCACGGTCGCGGAACCGGGCCGGTCATTCTGCGACGCGTGCGGCGCGGTCCTGAGCTGGGCGGCCGACAAGGATGAGCCCCCCCAGCAGCCGCCCGCCCCCACCTCCGGTGCCGGCCCCGCCTGGGACGCCTTCACCCGCAGGGACGGCGGCACCGGCCTGCCCCCACGGGACACACGGGCCACGACAACGACAACCCCGGCCGACCCCCACGGCCCCCACCAGGAACCGGCGCCGGCAGCGCGTCTTCAGGGACGCGGGGACGTGTCGGACACGGCCACCACGGCGCCCTTTCAGGGCCACGGAGACGTGCCGGAGGCGGCGCCGGCAGCGGGTCTTCGGGGGCGCGGGGACGTGTCGGACACGGCCACGACGGCGCCTTTTCAGGGGCGCGGGGACGTGCCGGAGGCGGCGCCGGCAGCGGGTCGTCGGGGGCGCGGGGACGTGTCGGACACGGCCACGACGGCGCCTTTTCAGGGCCACGGGAACGGGTCGGATCCGGCGACGGCAGCGCCCCGTCAGGGCCACGGGAACGTGTCGGATCCGGGTACGGCAGCGCCCCGTCAGAGCCACGGGGACCTGTCAGGGGCGGCCACGGCAGCGCCCCGTCAGGGGCGCGGGGAACTGCGCGACCAGCCCTCACCCACCGCCACCTCACCCACCGCCGAAACCACCCCCATCCCCACCCCCCGCCCCCCGGCAGACGAAGACCACGACCGAGCCCGCCGCCTCCTCATCCCCGTAGGCGACCCGGAACCGGCCCCCGCACCCCCCACCGTCGCCCCCGTCCTCCCCGGCCGCCCCACCCCCCAACGCCCCGCCTCCGTCCGCGCCCCCGGCGAAGACCTCGGCGCCCACGGCGGCACCCCCTGCCCCTGGTGCGCCACCCCCAACCGCCCCGACCGCCACTTCTGCACCCGCTGCGCCATGCCCATGGCCGGCCACCCCGGCACCGCCGCCTCGGCCCACCGCCCCTGGTGGCGCCGTATCTTCGACTTCCGCAACAGAGAGACCCCCTGGGCAGGCGACCGCCCCCGCCTCCGCCGCACCTTCGACCGCGTGCTCACCTGGATCGTGGTCGCCCTCGTCCTCACCGGCGTCACGGTCCTGGCGGTCAACACGCCGAAGGCGATCAGCGCCACCCGTGACCACTTCGCCAAGCGAGCCCAGGTCTCCCCGGACAGTTACCGCGCCTCCCGCTCGTACGCGGGCCACAAGCCGGACCTGGTCTTCGACAAGCTGAACAACACGTGGTGGGGCCCGGGCGTGACCCAGGCCGGCGAGGGCGAGTGGATCGAGGCGCACTTCGACGAGCCGACCCGCCTCCTGAACGTCGTCATCACCTCCGGCGAGTCGACCCACAACGACCAGCTGAAGAAGTCGGCCCTGCCGCACCGCATGACGGCGACCATCAAGACCGCCGACGGCAAGACCGAGACCCGCGAGATCACCCTCGACCAGACGGCCGGCGGCCAGACCCGCGACTTCCGCGCGGCGGACGTCGTCTCCGTCCGCTTCACGATCGAGTCGTCGTACCAGGCGTCGGCCGACACCCAGGTGGCCATCGCCGAGATCGAGTTCTTCGGCCCGTCGAGCGCGAACTCATAGCGACGGCGGCGGCCGGCGCGGCGCCCCACAGGAACCTCAGGGCCCCGCGCGCTGCCGTCGTGATGCCGGGTGTCACCGTGTCGCCGTGTACCACAGCGTCATCGGATCCCAGAGTGTCGTCGGGTTCCACTGGTTCACCGGGGCCTCCTGGGGTGTCGGGTCCTGCTGGGGTCTCACCGGTCGGCCGGGCGACGGCGGCACACTCGTGGCCGGGGCCGGGGCCGGGGCCGGGGCGCTCGTGGCCGGGGTGGCCGGGACGCTCGGGGTCGTGGCGCTCGGGGCGGGCGGGACGCTCGGGGTCGTGGCGCTCGGCGTCGGGCGGGCGTGTTCCGGGGCCGGCTTTCCCGGTACGTCCACGCCGTGGTGCCGCAGCCACGGCAGCGGCGGCACCGCGGAACCCATGCGCGGGGTGGTGCGCACCTCGAAGTGGAGGTGGGGGCCGTCCGCGTTGCCGGTCGCGCCCGCCGTGCCGACGCGCTGGCCCGCCGAGACGCGCTGGCCGGGCCGGACGTCGATGGCGGACAGGTGGGCGTACTGGGTGTAGTAGCCGTCGGGATGGATTAACACGACCTGGTTGCCGAAGCCGTCGCCGCAGGTCGCGGTCACGACGCGGCCGGGTCCGACGGCGTACACGGGCGTGCCGGCGTCGACGGCGAAGTCCTGGCCGGTGTGCCGGTGTTTCCAGCGATGGCCCTTGGCGGCGTAACGGGCGGAGAGCCGGTAGTGGACCGTGGGCGCGGTCCATTGGTCGGTGTGGTCGGTGTGATCGGCGCGACGGCTGCCCGTGCCGCGGCCGGTGCCGTCGATGCGGTCGGTGCCGTGTCCGCGGGTGGTGGGTGGCGGGGTGCTGCGCGGGCCGAAGGCGCAATGGGCCGGGCGCTGGGCGGCCTTGGCGGGCGTGGTGAGGAACGCGCCGGTCAGGAGGAGCATCAGCGCGGCGGTGAGGAGCCGCAGATTATCCGTTCGCATCTTCGGATCCTCTGACGACCGGCTCGCCGAGAGGCGGCCCCACGCGCCCGGCCCCGCGACTTTCGCCTGTTCGGATGATCGGCATCGGCCCTGGCACCGGCGCGGCGCGGCCCGGCGCTCGGCGCGGCCGGCGAGGCCGGTTCCGCCGGACTCGTCCAGGCCGGGGTGGTCCGGAACTGAACGCCCGCCCGCCGGCCACCCGTACCTCCGGGCACAGCAGGCGTCCGCAGAACGGAGTCCCCCCGTGAACGCATCCGCAGCCATCGGCGTGACCGGCCTGGGCGTGATGGGCCGCAACCTGGCCCGGAACTTCGCCCGGCACGGCTACCCGGTCGCCGTCCACAACCGCACGCCCGCCCGCACGCGTGCGCTGATCGAGGAGTACGGCGGCGAGGGCGACTTCGTCGGCGCCGAGAGCGCGGCCGAGTTCGTGGGCGCCCTCGAACGGCCCCGCCGCATCATGATCATGGTCCAGGCGGGCGCCGCCACCGACGCCGTCATCGACGAGTTCGTGCCGCTTCTCGAACCCGGTGACATCGTCATCGACGGCGGCAACGCCCACTTCGCCGACACCCGGCGCCGCGAGGCCGCGCTGCGTGAGAAGGGCCTGCACTTCGTCGGGGTGGGCGTCTCCGGCGGCGAGGAGGGCGCGCTGCACGGGCCGTCCATCATGCCGGGCGGGTCCGCGGAGTCGTACGCGGTGCTCGGGCCGATGTTCGAGGACATCGCCGCGAAGGTGGGCGGCGAGCCGTGCGCCACGCACGTCGGCGCGGACGGCGCCGGGCACTTCGTGAAGATGGTCCACAACGGCATCGAGTACGCCGACATGCAGCTCATCGCGGAGGCCTACGACCTGCTGCGCCAGGTCGGCGGGTACGCGCCGGCCGAGATCGCCGACGTCTTCCGGGAGTGGAACGGCGGCCGTCTCGGCTCCTACCTCATCGAGATCACGGCGGAGGTCCTCTCGCACGTCGACGCCGGCACCGGCGCCCCCTTCGTCGACATCGTCACCGACGCGGCCGGCCAGAAGGGCACCGGGCGCTGGACCGTGCAGACCGCGCTGGACCTGGCCTCCCCGGTCACCGCGATCGCCCAGGCGACGTTCGCCCGCGCCGCCTCCGGCCGCCGTGAACTGCGCGCCGCCTACGCCGGGATGCCCGGCGGCACCACGCCTCCGCTCAGCGCCACCGAGGCCGACCGCTTCGCCTCCCGCGTCGAACACGCCCTGTACGCCTCGAAGGTCATCGCCTACGACCAGGGCTGGACGATGATCCAGGACGCGGCCGCCGAGTACGGTTGGAAGATCGACCTCGGCGCGGTGGCGCGGATCTGGCGGGGCGGCTGCATCATCCGCGCGTCCTTCCTGGACCGGATCCGCGCGGCCTACCGGGCCGACCCGGACCTCGTCAGCCTGCTCGCCGAGGCGGAGTTCGCGAAGGAGATCGCCGACGCGCAGGTGCCGTGGCGGGAGACGGTCGCGTCCGCGGCCCGCCGGGGCATTCCCGTCCCCGCGTTCTCGGCGGCCCTCGCCCACTACGACACGCTCCGCGCCGACCGGCTCCCCGCGGCCCTCCTCCAGGGCCAGCGCGACTACTTCGGCGCCCACACGTACGGCCGCGTCGACCGCGCGGGCGCCTTCCACACCCACTGGGCGACCGAGGGGCGACCTGAAACCGAGGGCTGAGCAGGTTTTCAGGGGCGTCCTGAAACCGAGGGCTGAGCAGGTTTTCAGGGGCGTCCTGAAACCGAGGGCTGAGCAGGTTTTTGGGGCGCCCCGTAACAGAGGGCTGAGCAGGTTTTCAGGGGCGCGGGGAACTGCGCGACCAGCCACATCGGACCCGCAGCGGGGGCGGTGGCACGACCGGGAGTGCCGCGCAACGCCGTCAGCGGTCCGACGCTTCGTCGTGGCTGGTCGCGCCCACGCGGCGGTAGCCGCAAATCAAATGCAGCCCCGCGCCCCTGACGGGGCGCAGTCAGACCTCGTCAGACACCCATCCGGACCGCCTCCGCCGGCGGCACCCGCAGCGCCCTTCGCGTCGGCAGCTCGATCGTCACGTACGCCGTGACGATCACTGTCACCGCCGCCGCCGGCAGCAGCCACACCGGCCCCGCCGGCCAGGGGCGGTCCAGGAAGCCCACGCCCAGCAGCGCCAGCGGCAGCGCGGACAGGAGCAGGCCCGAGACCAGGGCCGTCACCGCGATCACCCCGGCCTCCCGGCGCATCATCGCCAGGATCTGCCTCGGCGTCGTACCGGTCAGCCGCAGCGCGGCGATCTCCGTGCGGCGCTGGGCCGTCGCCGCGACCAGGCGGTTGGCGATGCTGAGCAGGAGATAGCCGAGCAGGACGACGACGACGGCGAGGTTCACCCACACCTCGGGCGGGGTGTCCGCGCCCGCCTGAGCGGCCGTGTCCGACAGGGCGAGGCCGGGGCGGGCGGCGGTCAGGGCCGTGAGACCGCGTTCGGCCGTGGCCGTGCCGTCGGTGCGGACGAGGACGCTCTGGTCGAGGCCGGACGTGGTGTGCCCGGCGGCCAGGTCGTGGGAGAGGACGACCGGACCGAAGCCGAGCCCGCGGTCGTAGACGGCCACCACCTTCGCCTCGACGGGTGCGCCGTCGCCGAGGAACAGCTTGATACGGGCGCCCGGCCGGGCATCGCGCGGACCCGCCACCTCGTCGCTCACGGCGACCGTGGCGCCGGTCAGTCCGGCCAGGCTGCCCTGGCTCATGCCGAGGTCGAGGACGTCCCGCGCGGCGGGGGTGAGGATCAGCGCGGCGGCGGACTCGGTCTCGGTGTCGCCGAACATGCGGTACGGCCAGACGACGGTGGTCGTGCCGACGGGGGCCGCCGCCCGTACCCCGGGCAGCCGTCGTACCGCGGGGAGGGTGTCCGCCGGAAGCCCGCCGAGGGCGGCCGCGGTCAGCCGGTACTGGCCGAGTGTCCCGGTGCGGGTGTCGTCGGTGGTCGCGGCCAGCACGGTGGTCTGCGCGAGGGTGTACGTCAGCACGAACACCACCGCCATGGCGAGCGGACTGATCACCCCGGTGACGCGCTGCGCGTACGCCCGGACGTTGGACATGGCCAGCCAGGTCGCCGCGGACACCCCGGGACGCAGCCGTCGTAGGGCCGCTTCCCCCGCCGTCCGGACCAGCGCTGGTCCGGCCAGGGCCAGGCCGATCGAGGCGAGGATGCCCGCGATGGAGGTGGCGGAGGCACCGATCGCGGTGCGCTGCAGGAGCGGGGTGCCGGACAGGACACCGGAGGCGGCCATCAGGAGCAGGCCCGCGACCGTGCGGGGGCGGGAGGGGATGCGGGGCTCGCTGCGGGACTCGGTGACCGCCTCGGTGGCCGGCATCCTCGAAGTGCGCCAGGCCGCGCAGCGGGCCGCGATCCGGACGGCCGGGATGAGGAGGAGCACGGTGGCGAGAGCAGGGAACGGGCTGAAGGTGAGGGGGAGCCGGGCGGGCAGGACGTCCCGGTGGACGAGCAGGGTGCGGAAGCGGTCGGCGAGCAGGTAGCCGAGGGCGATGCCCGGGATCAGGGCCACGGCGGCCACGGCCGTCGACTGGGCCGCCGCCAGCCGCCGGATCTGCCGTGGGGTCGCGCCGACGGCCCGCATCAGCGCCAGGTCGCGGCGCTGCCCGGCGATCGCCACCCCCAGCGCGCCGGTCGTCACGAACCCGGTGATCAGCAGGACGATTCCGGCGAGGGAGCCGGAGAGGAGGACGAGGAGGGAGCGCGCGGATCCGGCGCCGGGGGCCACCGCCGTACCCCGGCCGGCTCCGGTGAGGACCTGCAGACCGGTTCCGGCGACGGCGGCGCGCACCGCCGAGGCGACCTGGCCGGTGGCGCCGGGCCGGGTGCGGAGGCCTATGAGGTCGACGGTGCCGGCGCGGGTGGCGCCGGCCGGGGCGCCGGCCGTCTTCGTGCGGGTGCGGGCCGCCAGTTCCGCCGCCCTGACGTCCGTGAAGTAGATGCCCGCGTCCGGGGAGTGCACCAGGGCCGAGACGCGGTAGGCCGTGGCCGCGCGGCCGTTCGCGGTGACGCGCACCCGGTCGCCCACGGACAGGCCGGTCGTCGCGGCCACCGCCACCTCGGCGGGCGCGGACGGGGCCCGGCCCTCGACGCGGGCGCCGTCGGCGAGCAGCTTCGCCGAGGACCAGCCGTGCCCGGCCGCCGCCGGGTCCGCACCGGTCACCGGGGACAGGCGGCCGTGCGGGTCCGTCACGGCGGCCGGGAAGCCGACGTCGCCGACCGCGAGGGTGACACCGGGCAGCTTTGCCAGGCGGGCGGTGAGACCGGCCGGGACGACGGCGCGTTCGGGCAGCGCGATCGGCAGATCGCCTGAGACGTGGTACTCCTGGTCGGCGGCGACCACGACGTCCGCGCCGCCGAGGCGGCCCGGTGGCAGCTGGGAGCGGAGCCCGGACTCGGCCAGTACGCCGGTGGCGGTGATCAGGGCGGCGCCGCCCAGGACCGCGCAGGCCACGGCGAGCAGAGCGGCGATCCGGTGCGCGGCCATCCGCAGGGCGAGTCGGAACATGGCTAGCGGTCTCCCAACGTGGCGAGTCGGGCGGCCAGTCGGCTCGCCACCGGGTTGCGCAGGGTCTCGACGACCCGGCCGTCGGCCATCACCAGCGCGGTGTGCGCGCGGGCCGCGGCGGCCGGGTCGTGGGTGACCATCACGACCGTCTGGCCGAGGTCGTCGACGAGGGCCCGGAGCAGGTCGAGGACCTGGTGGGCGCTGCGCAGATCGAGGGCGCCGGTCGGCTCGTCGGCGAACACCACCGCCGGGTGGGCGGCCAACGCCCGTACCAGAGCGGCGCGTTGCTGCTGGCCGCCGGAGAGTTCGGCGGGGCGGTGGGGGAGGCGGTCGGAGAGACCGACCCGTTCGACCAGGGTGTGGATCCAGTCCCGGTCGGGGCGGCGGCCGGCCAGCCGCAGCGGCAGCGTGATGTTGTCCTCGACGGAGAGGGACGGGATCAGGTTGTAGGCCTGGAAGACGAACCCGACGTGCTCCCGGCGCAGTTCGGTGCGCCTGGCCTCGTTCAGGCCGGTGATCTCCCGGCCGTCGATGCGGATACTGCCCGACGTCGGCGTGTCCAGGCCCGCCGCGCAGTGCATCAGCGTGCTCTTGCCGGAGCCCGAGGGGCCCATCACGGCGAGGAAGGTGCCGTGTTCCACGGTGAGCGACACATCTTCCAGGGCCCGTACCCCGCCCGCGTACGTCTTGCCGACGCCCGCGAGCGCGATGGCCGGGGCCCGGCGGGCGGTGTCCGTCGCGGTCGCGCTCATCGGCGGCCGCGCAGCCTACGTACGACCAGGGTGCCCGCGCTGAACAGGGTCACCACCCCGCAGGCCACGTTGACCCAGGGGGCGGCACCGCCGTACGAGGTCGCCATGTTGGCGGCGGCGCTCAGAACGAGCAGGGCCCAGAGCAGGGTGCGGGTGAGGTCCACGCCGCCGGTTCCGGCGCCTCGGCTGTCGGCGGGCGGTGTGCCGGTGAGTCGGTACGGGTCGGGGTGGGCCACGGGGACCTCCTGCTTGGAGCCGACGTTCTGGGTACGGGCCCCGACGCTACGGACCGTGACGCTCCGCGGCCGATCCCGCGTACCGCCGGATCGCAGGTACAGCAGGCTGTACTTTCCGCGGCTCGGGGGTCCGGCCGACTGTCGTACGCCCTAGGGTCGTCGGTGTGGAGGGGAGGGCTGCCGATGGCTGGCACCGGCACCCGGCCGGACCGCGCGCACGAGGGCGGGAGCGACGGCGGGAGCGAGGACCGGAGCGAAGACGCGGGCGCGTTCGGGCGGGAGGGTCTGAAGACCGTCACCGGGCGGACGGTGCGGGCCGCCGGCGGGGCGGTCGCGGAGCTCGTCGGCGGACTCGGTACGGCCGCCATGGCCCTCGCCCTGCTCCTGTCGCTCGTGGCCGCCGCGGTGACCGCGCCGCTGGGCGCCGGGCTCCTCCTGGCGCCGCTGTTGCTCCGCGCGCTGCACGCCCTGGCCGGCCGGGAACGCGAACGGCTCGGCCGGCGCGGCCCCGACGTGGTCGCCCCGGATCCGGCCCCGCCGACCCGGCTGCGGCCGGCCCTCGCCGATCCCACCACCCGGCGGGAACTGGACTGGCTGGCCCGGCACGGCACCGCGGGACTGCTGTTGGGCCTGGCCGGACTCCTGCTGCCGCTGTCCGGCGTACGGGACACGGCGTTCCCGCTGTACTGGCGGTTCACGCCCGTGGACACCACCGCCACCTCCTTCGGCTACGGCATCGCGCACTCCTGGGCGGACGCCTTCGCCGTCTGCGCGTTCGGGATCGGGGCGACCGCCGTCACCCTGGGCCTGACCCCCGGCATGGCCCGGCTCCAGGCGGCTCCCGGACGGCGGCTGCTCGCCGCCGGACCCGACCAGGACCTCTCGCTGCGGGTCGCGGAACTCACCGCCACCCGGGCCGCCGCGCTCGACGCCCACGCCACCGAACTGCGGCGCATCGAGCGGGCGTTGCACGACGGTACGCAGAACCGGCTGGTGTCGGTCACCGTGCTGCTCGGCGCCGCCCGCCGCCAGGTGGCGCGCGATCCGTCCCGCGCCGACGAGATCCTGGAGCGCGCCCAGTCCGCCGCCGAGCAGGCGCTGGCCGACCTGCGCACGGTCTCGCGGAGCATCCTGCCGCCGGTCCTGGACGACCGGGGGCTCGCGGGCGCGCTGTCCGGCCTCGCCGCCGACTGCCCGGTGCCCTGCCGGATCGACGTGGACGCCCCCGAACGCTGTGCCGCCTCCGTCGAGGCGACCGCCTACTTCGTCGTCGCCGAGGCCCTGACCAACGTGGCCAAGCACAGCGGCGCCCGGACGGTCACCGTGACCGTCCGGGCCCGGGGCGGCCGGCTGCGCCTCACCGTCGCCGACGACGGCCGGGGCGGCGCCGAGGAGACCGACGGCTCCGGGCTGGGCGGCATCCGCCGCCGGCTAGCGGCCCACGACGGCACCCTCCGCCTGGCCAGCCCGCCCGGCGGCCCGACAACTCTGGAAGTGGACCTGCCCAGTGGATCGTGAAGCACCTGCCCACGGCGGAGCACCTGCGCACGGCGGAGCACCTGCGCACGGCCGAGGACCTGCGCACGGCCGAGGACCTGCACGGCCAGGCGCGGCGGCACCCGGCGCGGAAAAACCACCGCGAAACGCGGCGGCACCCGGCGACGTGCGGGCGGCAGGCGGGGTAGAGGCGCCCGACGACGACGCCCCGTCCCTGCGCATCGTGATCGCCGAGGACGACCCCCTGCTCCGTGAGGGGCTCGCCCTGTTGCTGCGGGCCGAGTCGATGGACGTGGCCGCCACCGCCGGTACCGCGGAGGAGGCGCTGGACGCCGTCGAGGCGTACGCGCCGGACGTCGCCATCCTCGACGTCCGGATGCCGCCCACCCACACCGACGAAGGCATCCGCGCGGCCGTCGAGGCCAGGCGGCGCCACCCCGGTCTCTCGGTCCTCGTCCTGTCGGCGTACGTCGAGCAGAGCTTCGCCACCCAGCTGCTCACCGGCGGGGCCGGCGGGCTCGGCTATCTGCTGAAGGAGCGGGTGGGCCGGGTCGAGGAGTTCCTGGACGCCCTGCACCGGGTGGCGCGCGGCGGCACCGCGATCGACCCCGAGGTCGTCGCCCAGCTCTTCACCCGTTCCCGCCAGGACACCCGCCTGGAACGGCTCACCCCCCGCGAGCGCGACGTGCTGGCGCTGATGGCGGAAGGCCTCGGCAACTCCGCGATCGCCGAACGGCTCGTCGTCACCGACGGCGCCGTCCACAAGCACATCCGGTCCATCTTCGCCAAGCTCGACCTGTCCCCGGCCGATCGGGTGGACCGCCGGGTGGCGGCGGTCCTGCACTACCTGGAGGACACCCGCGCGCGCACTCGCTGACCCCCGGGGGAGCGGCTCACACGCGGACGCCGAACATGAACGGGCCGCCGATGGTGCTCATCGACTCGTAGCGGACGACCGTGCCGGTGCGCGGGGCGTGCAGGATCTGGCCGTTGCCCGCGTACAGGCCCACGTGGTGCAGGTCGTTGAAGAAGAAGACCAGGTCGCCGACCTGGAGGCCCGAGGTCGAGTAGATCTTGGTGCCGATCGTCGACTGGGACTCGGAGGTACGGGGTATGGAGACGCCGGCCTGCGCGTAGGCCCAGGAGGTCAGGCCCGAGCAGTCGAAGGAGGACGGGCCGGTGGCGCCGTAGACGTACGGGGAGCCGAGCCTGGTCTTGGCGGCGGCGAAGGCGGCGGCGGCCCTGCCGGTGGCGGAGGTGTCGTTGCCGAGGTCCACCCGCGTGCTGGACGAACGGCTGGCGCGCTCCTGCTCGGCGGTCAGCGCGGCCTTCTCGGCGGCGGTGAGGCTGTTGAGCAGCTTCTGCGCCTCGGCCAGCTTGGCCTGGACTTCCTTCTTCTTCTTGCCGAGTTCGGTACGGGTGGCGGCCAGGTCCTTGAGCTTGCCGGTCGCCTCCGCCCGCTGCTGCGCGAGTTCACGCTGTTTGGCCTGGATCTTCTTCAGCGTCTCGACCTGCTGGCTGCTCAACTGGTCGAGCGTGGACGCCTTGTCCAGGTAGCTGTCCGGGTCGGAGGAGAGGAACAGTTGCAGGGAGGGGTCGAGGCCGCCGCTGCGGTATTGGGCGGTGGCCATGGAGCCGATGCCGTCCCGCAGTTCGTTCAGGTCGTCCTGCCCGCGCGCGACCGAGTCCTGAAGCGCGGATATCTGCTTCTGGAGCTTCTCCTGCTTCTCCTTGGCCCCGTTGAACTTCTCGGTGGCCTGCTCGGCCTGCTCGTAGAGCTTGTCGACCCGGGACTTGACCTCGTCCTTGCTCGGCTTCTCGGCGGGCGCGGCGTTGGCCGCCTGGGAACTGAGTGCCACGGCGGCAGCGGCGGCGGAGGTGAGCACAGTGACACGGGCACGGCCCGGCTGCTTGGCACGACGGTGGGACGCCACGGAGGCGAGCTCCTTCCGAGCAGAGGTTCGGGCAACAGACCCTAATGACTCTCTTATGGTCAGTTCAAATCTTCGCATGAAAATTCTTGGCCGGAACCGACTGTGAGGAACCGGCTTCTGACGCCTTGTCGGACGGAAGGGTCTGGTAATTGTAAAGAACCTTGACAGTCAATTGGTCTAGTCCAAATATGGGCGTCCATGAGACGCACTCGTGCTGTGCACGCCCTGCCCGCAACCGCCCTGTCCGCCGCGCTCGTTGCCCTCGGGGCAGGCGCCGCGCACGCGGCTCCGCACGCCACCGCGCACGCGGCCAAGCCCATGCCCGCCCATGTCGCGGCCCCCTACTTCGAGGCCTGGACCGGCGAGAGCCCCGCCGCCCTCGCCGCCGAGTCCGGCAACAAGTACCTCACCCTCGCCTTCCTCCAGACACCCGCCGCGGGCTCCTGCACCGCCGACTGGAACGGCGACGCCACCCAGCCCGTCGCCGCGGGCACCTTCGGCGCCGACATAGCCGCCCTCCAGGCCCGCGGCGGCAACGCCATCCCCTCCTTCGGCGGCTACAGCGCCGACACCACCGGCACCGAACTCGCCGACAGCTGCACCGACGTGGACGCCATCGCCGGGGTCTACGAGAAGCTCGTCACGACGTACGGCATCAGCCGCATCGACCTCGACGTCGAGGCGGACTCGCTCGCCGACACGGCCGGAATCGACCGCCGCAACAAGGCGATCGCCAAGGCCGAGCACTGGGCCGGACGCACCGGCCACCCGCTCCAGTTCTCCTACACCCTGCCGACGACCACCAAGGGCCTGGAGGACGACGCCCTGGCCGTCCTGGAGAACGCCGTCGCCGACCACGCGCGCGTGGACGTCGTCAACATCATGACCTTCGACTACTACGACGGCGCCGCCCACGACATGGCCACCGACACGAAGACCGCGGCCGACGGCCTGCACGCCCAGCTCCACGCGCTCTACCCGCACAAGAGCGCCAAGGACCTGTGGGGCACGATCGGCGTCACCGAGATGCCCGGCATCGACGACTACGGCCCCGCGGAGACCTTCACCACCCAGAACGCCGCCACGGTCGAGCGCTGGGCCGCCGCCCAGGGCATCGACACCCTCTCCTTCTGGGCCCTGCAGCGCGACAACGGCGACTGCGTCGGCACCGCCGGCGCCAACGCCTGCTCCGGAATCGCCCAGGACCCCTGGTACTTCAGCCACACCTTCGCCAGGTTCGGCGGCCCCCGCCGATAGGCAGCCGTCGCCACGCTCCGACGCCGTCGGCGCGCCGCCTGCGCCGGCGGCTTCCCCGCCCCAGCCCGGCCGGCGGCCGCCGCGCCGTCGTCGCCCTGTCGGTCGGCGCGCGGTACGTCTTCCGGCGGGCGCCCGACGGGTGCCGTGGAAGGCGGTCCCGAACACGGCGGGGCCAGGGCCTTTCGGCCCTTGTCGACCGTCCGACGCGGTGACTTCACTGATCCCGCGCGGTCCCGCCTGCACTGCTCTGGTCCGCCCGTGGGCTCGGCGACGCGATCCCGACCACGGGCGCGGCCCGGGCGGGTCCGCGCACCACGAGGACGGAAGGGAGAACGTCGTATGACGGGGAAGCGAGCACGGAGATGATCGCGGCCGTCGGGCACCCCGACCTGACCCCGGACACGCTCAGGCTGCTGGAGGCCGAGCTGCGGGCTGCGCTGGAGCGGTTCCCCGGGCGCGGGACGGCGCTGGTGCGGGCCGGGGCCGGTGTGCCGGTGGCGTTCGGGCGGGCGGTGCGGGCGGCGGAGCGGGAGCTGACCCTGGTGACCCCCACCCAGGGGATGGTGCCCGCGCTGCTGCCGGAGCGGGACCGGGTGGCGGTCGGCGAGCTGGCGTCCCTCGCCCGGTGGGTGCGGCTGCTGGCGTACGACCCGGCCGACAGGGACGCGTGCGTCGGCGCGGACGAGCAGATCGTCGCGGAGTGCCGACAGCTGCTGGCCGTGTGGGACGGCTCGCCGTCCAACGGCCGTGACGCCACCGCGCACCTGGTGGCGTACGCGCGCGCCCACGGTGTTCCGGTCGAGGTCGTGTGGCCGCAGGGGGCCGCCCGCGGGGCGATCCCGGGCGGACCGGCGCGGGACACCGGTCGCCGCCGCGGCAGTCGCCTCCCGACCCCCGTGGGCCCGGAGCCCCCGTTGACCACCTGTAAGGCGGAACAACCCCTATGACCAGCAGTACGACCGCCAACGTGCGCCTCCGCACCGCCAAGGACCGGGCGGCGGGACGGGAGCGGGAGATCACTTCCAAGGACGCCACCGGTGCCTCGCGCGCCTTCGCCTGGCTGCTGATCGTGTCCGGCGCGCTCGGCATCCTGGCCTCCTTCGTGATCACCATCGACAAGTTCCAGCTGCTTGCGGACCCGCACTTCAGCCCGTCGTGCAACCTCAGCCCGGTGCTGTCGTGTTCGAACGTGATGCAGAGCCATCAGGCAGGCGTGTTCGGCTTCCCCAACCCGCTGCTGGGCCTGCTCACCTACCCGGTGGTGGTCGCCGTCGGCTGCGCGCTGCTGGCCGGCGCCCGCTACCGCCGCTGGTTCTGGCTCGGTCTGCACACGGGCACGGCGCTCGGCACGGCATTCTGCATGTGGCTGATGAGCCAGGCGCTGTACGAGATCGGCGCGCTGTGCCTGTGGTGCTGCCTGGCCTGGGCGGCCACCATCGCGATGTTCTGGTACGTCACTGTGCACAACCTGCGCCACGGGATCATCCGCGCGCCCCGCGCCGTGGTGGCGGGGGCGCTGGAGTTCCACTGGGTGGTGCCGGTCACCTGGTACCTGGCCATCGTGATGCTGATCGCGACCCGGTGGTGGGACTACTGGCAGACACTGCTCTGAGCGCTCCGGCCGGCCGGTGGCACGGCGGCCGGGACCCGGGGACGTCCGACGGCTGCGACGAAGGGCGCAGGCCGTAGGCCGTAGGCTGGTCTTTCGTGGAAGCGCGTACGCACACCGGCCCTGCCCCCGCCCCGGCCGCCCCACTGCGGGTGTTCATCCTCGACGACCACGAGGTGGTACGGCGTGGGGTGCGGGACCTGCTGGAGGCCGAGCCGGACATCGTCGTGGCCGGGGAGGCGGCGACCGCGCGGGAGGCGCTGGCCCGGGTGCCCGCGGTCCGTCCGCACGTCGCGGTGCTGGACGTGCGGCTGGGCGAGGGCGGCAGCGGGGACCACGCGGGGGTCGAGGTGTGCCGGGAGCTGCGGGCCGGGATGCCGGAGCTGATCTGTCTGATGCTGACGTCGTTCGATGACGACGAGGCGCTGTTCGACGCGATCATGGCGGGGGCGGCGGGGTATGTGCTCAAGCGGATCGACGGCTCCGACCTGGTGGACGCCGTGCGCACGGTGGCGGGCGGGGCGTCCCTGCTGGATCCGCGGGCCACTGCGCGGGTGATGGCGCGGCTGCGCGCCCCCCAGCCGGAGCCCGAACCGGCCGTCTCACCCGAGCTGGAGCGGCTGTCGCCGCGCGAGCTGGAGATCCTGGAGCTGATCGGAGAGGGACTGACCAACCGGCAGATCGCCGATCGGCTGTTCCTCGCGGAGAAGACGGTCAAGAACCGGGTCTCGGCCATCCTGGCCAAGCTGGGCGTGGGCCGCCGGGTCCAGGCCGCGCTGCTCGCGGAGCGGCTGCGGGAGCAGCAGATCCACCGGTAGGCAGCGGGTCCGCCCGCAGGCAGCAGATCCACCCGCAGGCAGTGGGTCCGCCGGTGGGCAGCAGATCCGCCGGTAGGCAGTGGGTCCGCCGGTGGGCAGTGGGTCCGCCGGTGGGCAGCAGATCCACCCGCAGGCAGCAGATCCGCCCGCAGGCAGTGGGTCCGCCCGCAGGCAACGGATCCACCGGCAGGCAGCGGATCGGCGTTGTTCAGCCGGGGGGCAGGGGCACCTGCCACACGAGCCGGGTGCCGCCCGCGGCCAGGGACTCGACGGTCAGTGTCCCGCCGTACTGCTCGGCGCGGGAGCGCAGGTTGGCCAGCCCGCCGGTCGGCTCGGCAGCGCCCAGGCCCACCCCGTCGTCCTGCACCGTGAGAGTGAGGCGGTCCCCGGCCGACGGCACGGTCAGTACGACGTCCGCGTGGTGGGCCCGCGCGTGCCGGGCGACGTTGCTGAGGGCTTCGGCGGTCACGGCGAGCACGTGCTCGGCCACGTCGCCGGGGACGGTGGAGTCGACCGGCCCGTCTATCCGCAGGGACGGGCTGAAGCCCAGGGACTGGGCGGCCAGCCGGGCGGTCTCGGGCAGGCGGCGGCGCAGCCCCGGTCCGCCGCGGTCGTCGCCGGCGGAGCGCAGTTCGAAGATGGTGGAGCGGATGATCTGAACAGTGGTGTCCAGGTCCTTCACCGCGCGCGAGACACGCTCGGCGGCGTCCGGGCGGTCGATGCCGCGGGTGGCGCTGCGCAGGGTCATGCCGGTGGCGAACAGCCTTTGAATGGCCAGGTCGTGCAGGTCACGGGCGATGCGGTCGCGTTCCTGCATGACGGCCAGTTCCTCGGACTCGGCGCGGCGCCGGGCGAGTTCCCAGGCGATCGCGGCCTGGTCGGCGAAGCGCGAGACGAGGGCCACCTCGGTGTCGTCGAAGGCCGCCCGTCCGGTACGCCGGCTCAGCCGCAGCGCGCCGCACGCCGAGGAGTCCAGGGGCAGCGGCACCGCCACGGCCGGGCCGTACGCCGTCATACGGTCCCCGGCGTCGCCGAGCGCGAGGGCCCGGGAGTCGGCCGTGATGTCCGCGGTGGCCGCGGGCGCACCGGTGCGGACGGCCAGCCCCGCCAGCGAACCGCTTACCGGAAGACGCAGCCCCTGCACGTGCTCGGCGTCGGCTCCGTGCGCCACTTCCACCGTGAGCCGGCCGGCGTCGGCCCGGTCCGGGAGCAGGACGACGGTCTGGTCGGCGTCGGCCACCTCGCTCGCCCGCCTGGCGATCAGACGCAGCACCTCGCGGACCCCGGTCCCGCCGAGGAGAGCGCGGGTGATCTCGCCGAGCGCCTCCAGCCACTGCTCCCGGCGGCGGCTCTCGCGGTACGAGCGGGCGTTGTCGATGGCCACCCCGGCCGCGTTGGCCAGCGCGGACAGCACGGTCTCGTCGTCGGCGTCGAAGTCCGTGCCGCCGCGCTTCTCGGTCAGGTACAGGTTGCCGAACACCTCGTCCCGCACCCGGATGGGCACCCCGAGGAACGTCCGCATCGGCGGATGGTGCTCGGGGAAGCCGTAGCTGGCCGGGTGGTCGGCGAGGTCCGTCAGCCGGAGCGGGACGGGGTGGTGGATCAGCTCGCCGAGGATGCCGCGCCCGCACGGGGCCTGACCGATCCGGGCCACGAGGTCGTCCGCGATCCCCACCGTCAGGAACTCCGACAGCCGCTGCCCGTCGCCGATCACCCCGAGGGCTCCGTACTCGGCGTCGGTGAGGGCGACCGCCGCCTGCACGATGCTCCGCAGGACCTGGGGGAGCTCCAGGCCGCGCCCGATGTTCGTGACGGCGTCGAGGAGACCGTGCATCCGCTCCGGCACGTCGAGCCGAGGGCGTGACGGCGCCGCCGCCTGGGGTTCTGACTCGGACATTCCCGCCGTTCCTGGACCTGTCTGTGCTCAGCAGCGTAAGGCACGGCCGGTGCCGTACGGCGTGCCGGTGTGCCCGGCGACGGGAAGAGGGGCCGTTGGACCCCACCCGTGGGCCCCTGCGGGGGGCCGTTGGACCCTATCGGGACCGGGTGCCTGTCCGCCGATCATGTGGCGGCGGCCGGAAAGGGCAGATCCATGCCCCGCATCGAAGGTGCTTCCTGGCTGGTCGGTGACATGAGCACAGCGGAAGGACGTCGTCCGGTGGACGAGGCACAGATACAGCAGGTGGGGACCGCGCGGCCGAAGGCCGTGGTCCCGGCGGCCGGGGAGGCGGCCGGACGGGCGGAGCGAGCGGCGCCCAGACCGGCGTGGGCGGAGTGGCTGACGACCACGGACCACAAGAAGATCGGGACGATGTACCTGGTCACCGCGTTCGTGTTCTTCATCGTCGGCGGCGTCATGGCGCTGCTGATGCGTGCCGAGCTCGCCCGTCCCGGTCTGCAGATCATGTCGAACGAGCAGTTCAACCAGGCGTTCACGATGCACGGCTCGATCATGCTGCTGATGTTCGCGATGCCGCTGTTCACCGGCTTCGCCAACTGGATCATGCCGCTGCAGATCGGCGCCCCGGACGTGGCCTTCCCCCGGCTGAACATGCTCGCCTACTGGCTGTTCCTGTTCGGGTCCTCGATCGCCGCGTTCGGCTTCCTGACCCCGGGCGGCGCCGCCGACTTCGGGTGGTTCCTGTACGCGCCGCTGTCCGACGCGGTCCACTCGCCGGGCCTCGGTTCCGACCTGTGGATCATGGGCGTGGCCCTGTCCGGCTTCGGCTCGATCGCGGGCGCGGTCAACTTCATCACCACCATCGTCTGCATGCGCGCCCCCGGCATGACGATGTTCCGCATGCCGATCTTCACCTGGAACGTGCTGCTGACCGCGGTACTGATCCTGATCGTCTTCCCGGTCCTCGCGGCGGCCCTGTTCGCGCTGGAGTGCGACCGCAAGTTCGGCTCCCACGTCTTCGACGCGGCCAACGGCGGAGCACTGCTCTGGCAACACCTCTTCTGGTTCTTCGGACACCCGGAGGTGTACATCCTGGCGCTGCCGTTCTTCGGGATCGTCTCCGAGGTCATCCCGGTCTTCTCCCGCAAGCCGATGTTCGGCTACATGGGCCTGATCGGCGCGACCATCGCGATCGCGGGCCTGAGCGTGACCGTGTGGGCGCACCACATGTACGTCACGGGCGGGGTGCTGCTCCCCTTCTTCTCCTTCATGACGTTCCTGATCGCGGTGCCGACCGGGGTGAAGTTCTTCAACTGGATCGGCACGATGTGGAAGGGCAGCCTGTCCTTCGAGACACCGATGCTGTGGACGATCGGCTTCCTGATCACGTTCGTCTTCGGCGGCCTGACCGGTGTCATCCTGGCCTCGCCTCCGATGGACTTCCATCTCTCCGACTCGTACTTCGTCGTCGCGCACTTCCACTACACCGTCTTCGGTACGGTCGTGTACGCGATGTTCGCCGGATTCCACTTCTGGTGGCCGAAGATGACCGGCAAGATGCTCGACGAACGGCTCGGGAAGATCACCTTCTGGACGCTGACGGTCGGCTTCCACACCACCTTCCTGGTCCAGCACTGGCTGGGCGCCGAGGGCATGCCCCGCCGCTACGCCGACTACCTGGCGGCGGACGGCTTCACCGCCCTCAACACCCTCTCCACGATCGGGTCGTTCCTGCTCGGCCTGTCGATCCTGCCGTTCTTCTACAACGTCTGGAAGACCGCGAAGTACGGCAAGCCGGTGGAGACCGACGACCCGTGGGGCTACGGCCGCTCCCTGGAGTGGGCCACCTCCTGCCCGCCCCCGCGGCACAACTTCCTCTCCCTGCCCCGCGTCCGCTCCGAGTCCCCGGCGTTCGACCTGCACCACCCGGAGATCGCCGCACTCGAACTCGAAGAGGCGACGAGGTAGACCATGCCGCAAGCCGTTCTCGCCCTCGGAACCGCGGCGGTGACCGCGTCCGGCTGGGTCTGGTACGTGCCGGCTCTCGCCGACCTGCGGGCGGGAGCCGACCGGCCCCTGTCCCGCCGTGACGCGGCGGCGGCCTGCGTCAGCGGCTGGAGCACGGCCGGGATCGTCGCCGTACTGCTGCTCCTGGCCGAGGCGTGGTGGATACCGTGTGCCGCGGCCGTCGCGGGCGCACTCGTCACGGTCGGCCTGCGGATCCGCGCGGTCGTGGCGCGGCGGGGCGAGGCCCGGGAAGCCGCCCGCCAGTGGCGGGAGCTGGCCGGCTCCGGCCGGCCCCTGCCCGGCGTCGACCGGTCCCGGTACGTCGTCGCCGCCCTCGTCGGGACCGGACTGGCGGCCGCCGTCGTCACCGCGGCCGTCAGACTGGCCGCGGGGGTCGAGGACACCGCGGACCGGCTCGCGGCCGTCACCGCTCCCGCCGCCGTGCTCGGGTTGTTCCTCGCCCTTGCCGTGACGCATACGCGCATGGCCCGCCGCCGCGCCCGCACGGATCACGCGCGGCCCCCACGGCGGGGCGGCGCCGGCTCGCCGTGAGCGGACGGCGGCGGGAGCCGGGACCCGGCGCCGTCGCGGAGCCCACCGCGTGGCACCCGCGGCGACCCGGGTCCGCACGCCGACGCCTGCGGCCCCGACCCGCGGCGGGCGCATCGCACCGAGTCGGCCCGGGCCCCGGCCGTCGGGTCCCGGGCCGGTCGCGGCGGCCGCCGAGGCCGTCTCGAAGACGGTGGACGAGGTGATGTCCGGGGCCCGTTGCCTCAGCCGGGCGCCGGCGGAGACCGGCCCCCCGGGACGGCCGTCGGCACGTCCTCCTGCTTCTCCATGACCCCGGGCCGTACCGGCGTGACCCGGCAACGCGGACCCCTGGGCCGGCCGGCTGTACCCGAGGGTCCGCGACTCAGCTCCGCGCACGACCCGCACGACCCGCAGGACCCGTTCGGCCCGGGTGTCCACACCCTGTGGACACCCGGGCCGAGTCGTCTGCGAGGCAGCGGGCTAGGGGTTGACGACCTTCCCGCCGAAGGTGACGTTCAGCTTGCCCGACGAGGCGAAGGACCAGCCGAGGGCGCCCGAGTAGGAGGAGCACCGGGAGCCGTTGGTGCCCGTCCAGAACTGGTTGGAGCTGTCGGCGTCGCCGACCGTCTTGTCGTTGGAGCCGGAGACGGCGAACCGGCACGAGGTGTTGGTCCGGAACACCGAAGTGCCCGTGTCGAAGGAGAAGTTGCGCTGGGCGTTGTCAATGCCCACGTTGTTCGAGATGGTCATCGTGCCGGGGTTGCTGTTGTAGGTGAACCCGTGGTGTCCGTTGCCGTAGGCGATGTCGTGCTGGACGACGTGGTTGACGGCGATGTCGTCGCCGCCGAGCTTGTAGCCGTTGCGGTCGCCGTTGGCGTTCTGGGTGCCGTCGGTCAGGGTGCCGTTGCCGTACGAGAGCGAGTACTCGATGGTGACGGGCCCGATGGCGCCCGTGTCGGTCTTGGTGTACAGGTCCCAGCCGTCGTCGATGTTGTTGTGCGAGACGTCGTACCGGAAGACGTTGCCGGTGCCGGTGGTCAGTTTGGACGCGAAGCCGTCGGCGTTCTCGCCGCCGCTGTCCTCGTTGTCGTGCGACTCGGAGCTGACGACGAGGTTGTTCGACGGCCACTGGCTGCTGGGCGTGCTGGAGGAGATCCGGCCGAGTTGCAGCCCGGTGTCGCGGTTGTACGCGGTCACGGCACGCTCGATGACGTTGTTGCTGCCGCCGACGTAGATGCCGTTGTCGCCGGCGTGCTCGACCGTGAGGCCGTACAGATGCCAGTAGTTGGCGAAGAGCTGGATGCCCCGGTTCGACGAACTCTCGCTCTGCGCCGAGAAGTCGAGGACCGGGGTCTCGCCCGGGTAGGCGGAGAGCGTGGTGAGCGCGCCGGAGGTGCCGTTGGCGCCGGCCGGGATGGTCACGGTGGTGGAGTAGGCGTACGTCCCGCCGCGCAGGTAGATCGTGCCGCCGGCGGCGATCCGGCTGATCGCCGAGGTGAGCGTGGTCGGCGCCGACTGGGTGCCGGCCGCGCTGTCGGTGCCGCTCGGCGACACGTACAGCACGGTGGACGCTGCCTGCGCGGGGCTGCCGGACAGTGCGACGAGCGTGCCGGCGAGCAGGCCGACGGCCGCGATGACTGGTCTCACGTGCATCGTTCGTCTCCGTTCGTCTCCATGCGGGCATTGCGGAAAGCGCTTTCCCTGCGAAGCTAGGAGGGTGGCGTGGCCGCGTCAATAGTCATGTATGTAATTTAAGTTCATCAGTGTGATCGCGGAGGGGTTCGGAGTATTCCGACAGCGATTGGAATGCCGGTCGCGACCCGCCGGTTGTCCGGGTCATGGACGAGATCCCGCGCAAGATCGACCTCGGCGCCATCGGTGTGTGGCGCCACGACAGGACCGAGCCCGAACTGGCGGTGGCGCTGGAGGAACTGGGCTACGGCGCGCTCTGGCTGGGCAACGTGACCGACCCGGAGCTGGCCGAAGCCGAACGGCTGCTGGACGCCACGGACCGCCTGGTGGTGGCCACCGGCATCGTGAACATCTGGTCCAACCCGGCGGACCGGATCGCCCGCTCGTACCGGCGCGTCGCCGAACGCCACGCGGACCGCTTCCTGCTGGGTGTCGGCGCCGGCCACCCGGAGGCGACGAAGGAGTTCACGCGGCCGTACGAGGCACTCAACCGCTACCTGGACGTCCTCGACGCGGGCGGTGTCCCGGTCGCCCGCCGGGCGCTGGCGGCCCTCGGCCCCCGCGTCCTGCGCCTGGCCGGAAACCGTACGGCGGCCGCGCACCCCTACCTCGTCACCCCCGAGCACACCCGCCGGGCCCGCGACATCCTCGGCGCCGGACCGCTCCTCGCCCCCGAGCAGAAGGTGGTCCTGGAGCCGGACCCCGCCAAGGCCCGCGCGATCGGCGACGCCACGCTCGGCCGCTATCTGGGCCTGGCCAACTACGTCGGCAACCTGCGCCGCCTCGGCTTCGACGACACCGACTTCGCGGACGGCGGCAGCGACCGCCTCTTCGACGCGCTGATCGCGCACGGCGACACGGCCCGGGTGGCGGAGGGCGTCCGGGCCCATCTGGACGCGGGCGCCGACCACGTGACGTTGCAGGTGCTGCACGCCGACGGCACCGACCCGCTGCCGGTCTACCGGGTGCTGGCGGCGGAGTTGGGGCTGGGGCACTAGGGGCTGGTGCGAAGGTGCCGGCTGCCGCGCGACGCCCGGCACGCTCCCCCTGAGGGGGTACCCCCGCTCGCCGCACCGCCCGAAAGCCCGAGTACGCCCGGTACAAGGGCTTCCGGGCGGCACTCCCCCAGCCTTCGGCCGGGGGGACCCCCAGAGCACGCACCGGACGCCGCGCGGCCGCCCTCCGGGCGACGACGCCGCTTTCGCAACCGGCCCTGACGGGCCCTCGGGCCGGCCCGAGGACTCAGACGCCGGCGAGCAGGCCGTCGAGCGGGGCGGGTGCGCGGTCGGGGTCCAGGGCCTCGACCAGCACCCGGCCGTAGTGGATCTTGCGGCCGGACGTCGTGCCGAGGAAGCGGCGCAACTGCTGCTGCGCGGTGCGGCCGCGCTGGGCGGGCTGGTTCAGGAAGGTGCGCAGGGCGCGTTCGTCGCCCTCGGCGCGGGCGAGTTCGGCGACCCGGGCCGGGCCGAGGGCGCGGATCAACTCGTCCTCCAGGTCGGCGGCGCAGACGAAGACGCCGTGCTGTGCGGCGCCGGCCCGCTCCAGGCCGCGGGTGTAGTAGGGGCGTTCGCGTTCGTCGCAGAGCCCGGTCAGGCGCAGGCCGAGGCCGGGCGGTCCGAGGAGGCGGGCGAACCGGCCGACGTTCATCGCCCCGCCCATCGACAGCACGCAGACTCCTTCGGCGGCCAGGTCCCGGCCCCGCCGGGCGGCCAGCGCGTCGACGGCCGCGAGATCGCTGGGCCCTTCGAGCAGCACCGCGACACGGACGCCGAGCCGGCCGGCGAGGTCCCGCGCAGATTCCTCCGCACCGCCGCGAGCCCATGCGCCGACGGCCTCGCGGAAGGCCGCCATGTCCGGCGTGCGGGGCGTGGTCGCTGCGCCGGAGGTGTGCGCGGCGTCCGAGGTGTCCGCCGGGTCCGCCGTCTCCGTCATGGGGCGAGTCTCCGCCCGCAACCGGCTGCGGTGCCACGGAATATCCGCGGCACCCCCGCGCGCGGCGGCCGGTTCAGTCGATGCGCGCTCCGGTGCCGCCGACGTGGACGCGCGGGTCGCCCGCGCGCAGGGTCACCGTGAGTTCGCCGGGGCGGCCCAGGTCCTCGCCCTGGTGGAGGGTCAGGACGGCCTCCTCGGGGACCAGGCCGAGCTCGCGGGCGTACGCGCCGAACGCGGCGGCCGCGGCGCCGGTCGCCGGGTCTTCGACGACACCGCCGACGGGGAACGGGTCACGGACGTGGAAGACGGTGGCCGACTCCCGCCACACCAGCTGGACCGTGGTCAGGTCGAGGCGGTGCATCAGCGCTTCCAGGCGCGCGAAGTCGTACGCGAGGTCCGCGAGGCGGGCGCGGGTCGCCGCCGCGAGCACGAGATGGCGGGCGCCGGCAAACGCGACGCGGGGCGGGAAGGCCGGGTCGAGGTCGGCGGCCGGCCAGTCGAGCGCGGCGAGCGCCTCCGCGAGGTCGGCGTCGGCGATCGCCTCGGTGTGCGGCTCGACGCTGGTGAGCGTGGCCCGTACCGCCCCGCCCTCCTCGGTCACCGCCACCGGCACGGTGCCCGCACGCGTCGCGAACACCAGCTCCCCGGGGCCGGTCCGCCCGGCGAGCGCCACGGCGGTCGCGATGGTGGCGTGGCCGCAGAACGGCACCTCGGCCTTGGGACTGAAGTAACGGATGGTGTACGCCCGCCCGGGCTCACCGCCGAGGCCCGCCGGGGGTGCGGTGAGGAACGCGGATTCGGAGTAGCCGAGCTCGGCGGCGATGGCGAGCATGTCGCCGTCGTCCAGACCGGTGGCGTCCAGTACGACGCCGGCGGGGTTGCCGCCCTCGGGGGAGCTGGAGAAGGCGGTGTAGCGCAGGATCTCGGGCCGCGGCGCGTTCGTCGTCATGGTCACGGCAACGTGGGCCGGACCGGGGGCTATTCCTGGCCGCGGGCGGGGGGCGGGCGGGGTTCGGGTGAGGTCCGGTGGGGGTCGGGTGGGGGTCGGGTGAGGTCCGGTGGGGGTCGGGTGGGGGTCGGGTGAGGTCCGGTGGGGGTCGGGTGGGGGTCGGGTGAGGTCCGGCGGGGTTCGGGTGGGGTTCGGGCGAGGTCAGGGCGGGCCGGGGGCGGGCGGTCCGCTGAGGTCCGGGCCAGGTTCGGGGTGCGGTCCAGGCGGGAGTCGGGCGGTGGGGGCGGTCCGAGTGGTCCGAGTGGTCCGGGCGGGGCTGTCAGCGGTGGTGGGTGGCGGTGATGCCGGCGAGGACGAGGTCGACGCCGGCGAGGAACTGCTCTCGGTCGTCGTGCCCGCGTATCTGCTCCGCGACGGCCCGGGTGAACGGGTACTCGTCGGGGTCGAGTTCCTCCCACGCCGTCGACACGGTGTCGAGGAACTCGGCGCGGTCCACGCCGGGCGCGAGCGTGCGGGCGCTCGCGTTGTTCACGGCGTTCTGGCCTGCGGCGCCGAGGATGTAGTGCACCAGGGCGGAGGTCACCGTGAACCAGCTGCTCTCGGGTACGTCGAGGGCGCTCACCCGCCGCCCGATGCTTTCGAAGATCCGCGGTGTCACCGTCCCCCAGGGGCTGCGGGAGAGCTGCGTGGCGAGCTGTGTCGCGAGCCAGGGATGCCGCACGATCGCGTCGAACAGCCCGAGCGCGACGAGCCGGACCCCGTCCTGCGCCGAGCCCGGGGTCCCGGGCTCTTCCGGCGGCGACTGCGGGACTTCGGCGGCGGAGCCGACGGCTTGGGCCGCTCGGGCTGCTTCCGCCGCGGAGTCGGTGGTCCCGGCAGGCGGGGTGGCCGGGGTGGCCGGGGCTGTCGTGACGGTGGCCGTGGCCGTGGCGGTGGCGGCGCCGGGTCCGACGGCCACGGCGGCGGCGACGACCGCGTCCGTGGCCGCGCCGAGCAGCTCCTCCTTGTTCGCCACGTGCCAGTAGATCGCCCCGGGCCCGGTGGCGAGGCGTTCGGTCAGTGCCCGGAACGTCAGTCCGCTCTCGCCGGCCGCGTCGAGCAGCTCGACGGCGGCCTCGACGATGCGCTCGCGGGAGAGCGCCTCCGTACGCCGCTGTGACCGGCGTGTCCGCGTTGCCATGGCGCCATCTTGACATGACTGGAGCGTCGTTCCAGCATGGAACAACGTTCCAGACTGGAACGCTGTTCCAGAACCGGCCGAGAGGCCGTCCCGTCACTCCCCGAGGAGTCCCCATGCGCACACCCGTCACGATCATCGGAGCCGGACTCGGCGGCCTCACGCTCGCCCGGGTCCTGCACGTCCACGGCATCCCGGCCACCGTCTACGAGGCGGAGGCCTCCGCGACGGCACGCGCACAGGGCGGGATGCTCGACATCCACGAGCACAACGGCCAGCGGGCACTCCGGGAAGCAGGCCTGTACGAGGAGTTCCGCGCCCTCGTCCTGGAGGGGCGCGAGGCGACCCGGGCCCTCGCCGCCGACGGCACCGTGCTGTTCGAAGAGGCCGACGACGGCACGCGGGGCCGCCCCGAGGTGCTGCGCGGCGAGCTGCGCCGGATCCTGCTCGAATCGCTTCCGGCCGGCACCGTCCGGTGGGGCCACAAGGCCGGCGCCGTCCGCGCCCTCGGCGAGGGCCGCCACGAGGTGACGTTCGCCGACGGCACCGCCGTCACCACGGGCCTGCTGGTCGGCGCGGACGGCGCCTGGTCACGGGTGCGGCCGCTGCTGTCCGGCGCCGTACCCGAGTACACCGGCACCTCGTTCGTCGAGACCTATCTGTTCGACGCGGACACCCGGCACCCGGCCGCCGCGAAGGCGGTCGGCGGCGGGGCGATGTTCGCGCTCGCGCCGGGCAAGGGGATCCAGGCCCACCGGGAGACCGGCGGGACCCTCCACACCTACGTGGCGCTGCGCAGGCCGCAGGAGTGGTTCACCGACGCCGGCTTCACCGAGCCCGCCGAGCCCTTCGATCCCGCCGGGGCGGCGGCTGCCGCCGCGCGGACGGCGGCGGAGTTCGCCGGCTGGGCGCCCGAGCTCACCGCGCTGATCACCGACGCCGACACCGCGCCGGTGCTGCGCCCCCTGTACACCCTGCCCGCCGAGCACCGGTGGGAGCGGGTGCCGGGGGTGACCCTGCTCGGCGACGCGGCCCACCTCATGATCCCGAACGGCGAGGGCGCCAACCTGGCCATGTACGACGGCGCCGAACTCGGCAAGGCGCTCGCCGCCCACCCGGACGACACCGAGGCCGCGCTCACCCGGTACGAGCAGGCCATGTTCGCCCGCAGCGCCGCGGAGGCCGCCGACACCGCCGACCTCCACAACCGCATGTTCGGCGACGACTCCCCCCACGGGCTGATAGCCATGTTCACCGGAGCCGGAGCCGGTGCCCCGGCGGGTGCCGGTGCCGGTGCTGGTGCCGGTGAGACTGTGTGACCGCGTGCCCGGGAGCCGAGGTCGGCGCGCCGCGCAGGCCTTGCCAGACTGACCGCTCGCCGGTCAGACAACGGCCTTCGGGGCGACTGCGGGACGTGGCGCCCGAGGCGGTCGACGCTCCGGCGCGTCACGTCGTGCGGCGCAGCCCGGTGACGAGGAGGCCGACCAGACGGCGGGCGTCGTAGCGGGGGTCGTTCTCCGCGCCGATGCAGAGGTTGCCGACGCCGCGCATCAGCTCGTACGCCGTCAGGTGGGCGTGGATCTCGCCGGTCTCGGTCGCCGCGTCGAGGAGCTGGGTGCAGACGGGGACGAGGCGGTCCAGGAAGTAGGCGTGGAGGGAGTCGAGGCCCGACTGGTCGGAGTGCAGGGCGCCGGCGAGGCCGTGCTTGGTGGCCAGGAAGTCCACGAAGAGGTCGATCCACTCGCGCAGCGCGGCGTACGGGGTCGGAGCACTGCTCAACAGGGCCGGGCCGGCCTCGGCGCAGGCCTCCACCTGGTGCCGGTAGACGGCGATGATCAGGTCGGCGCGGGTCGGGAAGTGCCGGTAGATCGTCGCCGTGCCGACGCCCGCCCGAGCCGCGATGTCGCGCACCGGCGCCTCCACGCCGGAGGCGACGAACGCCGCCGCGGCCGCCTCCAGCAGCGTCACCTCGTTGCGCCGCGCGTCCGCCCGCCGGGGCCGGACCGCCCGCTCCTCTTCCTTCATGGTGCGTCCTTCGTCGGGTCCCTCGGCCGGTGTCTCTCGGCCGTCACTCTATCGGGGCGTTGTCAAACGGGACAGTGTTCCGTATCGTCGAAGACGTGAAGCGGGACGTCGTTCCGTTTGTGCCATGTGAGGAGATCCACCATGCAGTACCGCACCTTGGGCCGCACCGGTGTGCAGGTCAGCGCGCTCGGGCTCGGCGCGATGAACTTCGGGGCGATCGGGCGGACCACCCAGGAGGAGGCGACCGCGATCGTCGACGCCGCCCTGGACGCCGGGATCAACCTGATCGACACCGCCGACATGTACGGGCAGGGCGAGTCGGAGGAGATGGTCGGCAAGGCGATCGCCGGCCGCCGTGACGACATCGTGCTGGCCACGAAGGCCGGCATGCCGATGGGGGACGAGCGCAATCACCGGGGCGGTTCACGGCGCTGGCTGGTCGCCGAGGTGGAGAACAGCCTGCGGCGGCTCGGCGTCGACCATGTCGACCTCTATCAGATACACCGCTGGGACCCGGCCACGAGCGACGAGGAGACCCTGTCGGCACTGACCGATCTGCAACGCGCCGGAAAGATCCGCCACTTCGGCTCCTCGACCTACCCGGCGTACCGGATCGTGCAGGGCCAGTGGGCCGCCCGCGAGCACCACCTGAGCCGGTACGTCACCGAACAGCCCAGCTACTCCCTCCTCCAGCGGGGCGTCGAGGCCCATGTCCTGCCGGTGGCGCAGGAGTACGGGATGGGTGTGCTGGTGTGGAGCCCGCTGGCCTCCGGCTGGCTGTCCGGGGCCGTGCGCAGGGGCCGGTCCATCACCACCAGCCGCGCCCGGTTCCTGCCCGACCGCTTCGACCTCACCCTCCCGGCCAACCAGGCCCGCCTCGACGCGGTGGAGCGGCTGGCCGCCGTGGCCGACGGGGCCGGGCTGACCCTGATCCAGCTCGCCCTCGGCTTCGTGACCGCGCACCCCGCCGTCACCAGCGCCCTCATAGGGCCCCGCACCGTGGACCATCTGAACTCCCAGCTGGCCGCCGCCGACACCGTGCTCTCCGCCGACGTCCTGGACGCGATCGACGCGATCGTCGCCCCCGGCACCGACCTCGCCGCACACGAGAAGCACGACACCCCGCCCGCCCTGCTCGACGCGGCCCTGCGCCGCCGTTGACGCGCCCAAGGGCAGCCCGGCCCGGTCCCGCCCCCGGTCACCCGCCTTCGCCGAAGCGTGCGATCGCCGCAAGGACCGTCCGCTGCCGCGTCGGACTGCCGGTGTGGCCGGTGGACGTACCCGGCGGGGCCGCCGACCAGCATGGTGGACCGGCCCTGCCGTACCGGGTCATCGGTCGCGGTATCGGCCGCCGTGCGGTGCGCGGGGTGCGGATCGGATCGACGGTGGACTGAATTCCCGCAGAGCGCGCCGCCGCCTTTCGTCAGGCCAACTCCCGGCAACAGAAAAGCAATTGCTGTGCAACGGCGCAGGGCGGCGGATTCTCCGAGCGCCTGTACGATCCTCATCCTTCACACAGATCCGGACTTCCCGATCCAGAAGGAAATCAAGGAACTCATGCGTAAATTGACGTCGGCCGTCGCCGGCGCGCTGCTGGCCTTCGCCGGTATGGCCGGGATGATGAGCACGCCCGCCCAGGCGGCGACCGGTCAGGAGTACGTGGCTCTGGGCGACTCGTACGCCTCCGGTGTCGGCGCGGACTACTACGACAGTGCCAGCGGCGACTGCAAGCGCAGCACGCTCGACTACCCGGCGCTGTGGGCGGCCGCGCACTCCGGCTACACGCTGACGGACGTCTCGTGCAGCGGGGCGACCATCGGGGACGTGCGCGACAAGCAGCTGTCCGCGCTGAGCACCGGCACGGATCTCGTCACGCTCACCGTCGGCGGCAACGACGCCCAGTTCTCCAGCGTGGTCCAGGCCTGCCTCACCCAGAGCGACAGCTACTGCGGCACGGCGACGCTGTGGATGTCGGACTACGCCAGGAACCAGATGGTCACCGACCTGGTGGGGCTGTACAAGGACATCAAGGCCAAGGCGCCGAACGCCCGGATCATCGTCCTCGGCTATCCGCAGGCGCTGTCCCTGACCGGGACCTGCCCGGTGATCGACCTCGACACGGCCAAGCGCACCGCCATGAACGGGCTGGCCGACGCGCTCGCCGACGGCACCAAGGCCGCCGCGGCCGCGGAGTCGGTCGAGTTCATCGACATGCGCGCCACGTTCCAGGGCCACGGTGCGTGCGGCTCCGACCCGTGGATCAACAACCTGAGCGCCGGCACCGCGGTCTTCCACCCCACCCTGACGGGCTACCTGGCGGGCTACGACGCGAGGCTCAACGAGGTCACGGGCTGAGCCGCCCCACGCTGCCGGCTTCCCGGGGGCCGAAGCGCTGGTCCGCGGGAAGCCGGGTCCTGTTACCGTCACCGGCATGAGCAGGCCGGGCGGGCAGCGAAGCGGGCCGATGTGGCCGCTGTACGCGGCCGGGTTCACCACCGCCTTCGGCGCGCACGGCATCGCCGCCAACCTCGGCGGTCACAGCGCGGACGCGGTCACCTCGCTGCTGGTGCTGGGCGGCCTGCTCGCGCTGTACGACGGTGCCGAGGTGGTGCTGAAGCCGGTGTTCGGCACCCTCGCCGACCGGATCGGAGCACGTCCTGTCCTGATCGGCGGCCTGGTCGCCTTCGCCCTCGCCTCCGGGCTGTACGCCGTGGCCGACAGCCCCGGCCGGCTGTGGGCCGCCCGCCTCGGCCAGGGCGTCGCGGCCTCCGCCTTCTCCCCGGCCGCCTCCGCCCTGGTGGCCCGCCTCAACCCGGCCGCCAGGCACGGCCGTGCCTTCGGCAGTTACGGCTTCTGCAAGTCGGTCGGTTACACCTTCGGCCCGCTGCTCGGCGGGGTCCTGGTGTGGGCCGGCGGACTGCGCCTGCTGTTCACCGTACTGGCGGTGCTCGGCGCGGCGGTCGCCGTCTGGGCCGCGCTCGCCGTCCCCGCCGTACCGCCGCTGCCCAAGGCCCGGCAGACGCTCCTCGACCTCGCCCGCCGTCTCACCGACCGGGGGTTCCTCGCCCCGACCGCCGCACTGGCCGCCGCCACCGCCGCGCTGTCGGTCGGGGTGGGCTTCCTGCCCGTGTCCGGCCGCGTGGCGGGGCTGGGCACCGTCGCCACCGGCGCCGCCGTGTCGCTGCTCGCCGCGACCGCCGCGCTGGTCCAGCCGCGTGCCGGACACGCACGGGACGCCGGACGCCTGACGACACGCGCCGGCCTCACCGCCGGACTGCTGCTCACCGCCGCCGGCCTGGCCTGCGCCATGCTGCCCGGCCTGGCCGGCATCCTCACCGCCGCCGTCCTGACCGGCGCCGGCACCGGCCTGATCACCCCGCTCGGCTTCGCCGCGCTGGCCGCCGGCACCCCCGCGGAGCGCCTGGGCCAGACCATGGGCGCCGCCGAGCTCGGCCGCGAACTGGGCGACGCGGGCGGCCCGTTGCTGGTCGCCGCGGTCGCCTCCGGCACCACCCTGACCCACGGCTACGGCGCCCTCGCCGTACTCATCGCCCTCGCCGCCGCCGCGGTCGCCGCCGTGTCGGTCTGAGTATCCGTACTCTGTTCGGCGCCCGGCCCGGCCGGAACCCTGGAGGCATGAGACTTCACAGGCCCGTTCTGCGGGCGACGGTGCCGGCGCTCGTGGTGGCCGGGGTGGCGATGGCGGCCTGGGCCGCCTGGCTGGGCTGGGACCAGGGGTACGACGTGCGGGGCGACGGGGCGGTGAGCGGGCCATACCAGGTGTGGCAGGTGGCCGGGCTGGCCGGGACGCTGCTCGCGGCGGTGTGCGCGGCGGCGGCCCGGGGGCACAGCGCCGCGGCCGTGGGCGGGACGACCGTGGGGTTGACCCTCGCCGCCTACGCCGACTGGTCGGACGACGCCAGTGGGCTGTTCATCGTCGGGGTGGGGCTGGTCATGGTGGGGGGTTTCGTCGGCTCCGCCGTGGTGTCCGCCGTGATCGACACGCTGCGGCGGGAGCGGCCGCTCACCCGGTAGGTCAGGTGGGCAGGCGCTGTTCCGCCCAGATCGTCTTGCCGTTGGGGGTCTGGCGGCTGCCCCAGCGCTCCGCCATCTGGGCGACCAGCAGCAGGCCCCGGCCGCCCTCGTCGTAGACGCGGGCCCGGCGCAGGTGCGGGGCGGTGTTGCTGCCGTCGGAGACCTCGCAGATGAGGGACGCGTCGCGGATCAGGCGCAGGGCTATCGGTCCGTCGCCGTAGCGGACCGCGTTCGTGACCAGTTCGCTGACGATCAGTTCGGTGGCGAAGGCCGCTTCCGTCAGGTTCCAGGCCGCCAGCTGCTGGCAGGCCATCTTGCGGGCCCCGGCGACGGCGGACGGGTGCTGGGGGAGCTGCCAGGTGCGGACCTTCGCGGTGTCCAGGGCCGCGGTGCGGGCCAGCAGCAGGACGATGTCGTCGGCAGGGCGGTCGGTCAGGACCGTGCGCAGGACGTGGTCGCAGGTCTCCTCCAGGGGCGCGGCCGGGTCGGCCAGGGCCCGGCGGAGCAGGCCGAGGCCCACTTCGATGTCGCGGTCGGCGGTCTCCACCAGGCCGTCGGTGTAGAGGGCGAGCAGGCTGCCCTCGGCCAGTTCCACCTCGACGGACTCGAAGGGCAGGCCGCCGAGGCCGAGCGGCGGGCCGGCCGGCAGGTCGAGGAAGCGGACGTCACCGGCGGGGGTGACCAGGGCCGGCGGCGGATGGCCGGCGCGGGCCATGGTGCAGCGGCGGCTCACCGGGTCGTACACGGCGTACAGGCAGGTCGCGCCGACCTCGCCGGAGGACGCCGTCTCCGCCCGGCCGGGCACCTCCGGGCCCTCCTCGCGGTCGAGGCGGATGACCAGGTCGTCCAGTTGGGTGAGGAGTTCGTCGGGGGCGAGGTCGACGTCCGCCAGCGTCCGTACCGCGGTGCGCAGGCGGCCCATGGTGGCCGAGGCGCGGATGCCGTGGCCGACGACGTCGCCGACGACCAGGGCGACCCGGGCGCCGGAGAGCGGGATCACGTCGAACCAGTCGCCGCCGACGTCCGCGCCGGACCCGGTGGGCAGGTAGCGGTAGGCGACCTCGGTCGCCGCCAGGCAGGGCGGCCGGCCGGGCAGCAGGCTGCGCTGCAGGGCGAGGGCGGTGCGGCGCTCGCGGGTGTAGCGGCGGGCGTTGTCCACGCTCACCGCGGCCCTGGCGACGATCTCCTCCGCGAGCCGCTGGTCGTCCTCGGTGAACGACTCGGGCGTGCGGTGCCGCAGGAAGTGGACGAGGCCGAGGGTGACGCCGCGGGCCCGCAGCGGGACCAGCAGCAGCGAGTGGATCACGTGCCGGGTGACGGCTTCGGCGCGGGCCTGGCAGGTGCGGAGCCAGTCCTGCATGCCGGGGTCGCCCGGCCGGTGGCGGGTGCCGTGGCCGGCGAGCAGGGTCCGCGTCGGGGGGGTGTCCACCGGGTAGTGGAACGCGTCGCCCGGGGCGGCCACCGACTCCGGGCAGTGCGCCAGCACCGACCGCTGTGCGGTGCGGCGGACGGCGACCGGCTCGCCCGGTCGCAGCGGCTCCGGTTCGTCGCCGAGGACGACGGACTCCAGCAGGTCGACGGTGACGAAGTCCGCGAACCCGGCCACGGCCACCTCGGCGAGTTCCTCGGCGGTGAGGGTCACGTCGAGCGTGCTGCCGATGCGCATGCTGGCGTCGTTGAGGACGGCCAGGTGGCGGCGGGCCCAGTACTGCTCCGTGGTGTCGAAGACGACCGCGGACAGGCCCTGCACCGTGCCGTTCTCGTCCTTCAGCGGGCAGAAGTACATCGACCAGGCGTGATCCCGGGTCTCGCCGGGTGCCCGGGCGTGCTGTTCGTGGAAGACCGTCCGTCCGGTGCGCAGGACCTGCCGCTGGAGGCGGTCGTACTCGTCGTAGGGCGGGCTGGACTCGATCTCCCACACGGTCTTGCCGCGCATCTCCGCGACGGACAGGCCCATGATCCGGGTCATGCTCTCGTTGGCGGCGACGAACCGGGCCTGACGGTCGTAGATCGCCACCGGCATCGGCAGCTGGGCCAGCGTGAGGTCCCACAGGGTGGCGGCCCCGGGCTGGTCGCGTCCGGACAGGGGCACCCGTGCGGCACCGGTCACCAGCCACAGGGGCCGGCCGGTGCCGGCGTCCAGCGGGGTTCCCTGGAGGGACACGACGATCCGGTCGCCGTTGCGGTGCCGCAGCGCCACCTCGCTGGACCACCGCCCCCCGTCGGCGAGGTGCCGGCGCGCGGACGGGGGCAGCTCGGCGGCGAGCAGCGGCTGGACGGAACGGCCGACGACCTCGGCGGGTTCGTACCCGAGCAGCCGCCTGGCGCCCGCGCTCCACACGAGAACCGCCCCACCGGCGTCGACGACGACGGCGAGGTCCTCCGGTACGCGTCCCGTCATGGTGCCTCCGGACGTCCGGGTACCCCGGCTCGTTCTCAGGATCCCGCCCCGCCGTACTCCGCTCAACCGGCACCGAACAGCACCCCGCCGACAGTTCCCCGCGGCGTCTTGCGCGGCGTCTCCCCCGCCGCCTTGTCCGGCATCTCCCCGGGCGTCTCCCCCGGCATCCCGCTAGTTCGCGCTCGCCTCCCCGCGGCGTTTCGCCGGGCATCCCGCTAGTTCGCGCTCGCCTCCCCGCGGCGTCTCGCCCGGCATCCCGCTAGGTTCGCGCCCGCCCCGCCGCCGCTCGCCGGGCCAGGGCGTCGAAGACCACCGCGATCAGCAGCACCCCGCCGGTGATCATGAACTGGACCGCGGGCTGGACCCCCAGGAGGGCCATGCCCGAGGCGATCGACTGGATGATGAGGACGCCGAGCAGCGCCGACCAGGTCGAGCCGCGGCCGCCGAAGAGGCTGGTGCCGCCGATGACGGCGGCGGCGATGGCGTTGACCAGCAGCATGCCGGAGCCCGGCAGCGTGGTCGCCGCGGTCAGCCGGGAGGCCACGAACAGGCCGCCGACCGCGGCCAGCGCGCCCGAGACGAGGAAGACCGAGATCCGGACCCGGTCCACCGCGAGGCCCGCCCGCAGGGCCGCCTCCGCGCCGCCGCCGAGGGCGAGGACCCGCCGGCCGTAGGCCGTGCGGCGCAGCAGCAGGTCGGAGGCGACGAGGACGGCGAGGAAGATCAGGAGGGCGAGCGGCAGGCCCTCGAAGCGGTCCAGGACGTACGCGGCGGCGAAGGCGGCGGCGCCGAGCAGGGCGGTGCGGAACCAGATCTCGCCCGCCGGCCGGCTCGGCATGCCGGCGGCGGACCGGCGCGCGCGGTCGTGGAGGCGGACGGCGAGGTAGGCCGCCGTACCGAGCGCCGCCAGGCCGTAGCAGGCGAGGGCGGCCGTGACGTGGCGGCTGGTGAGCCTGGCGACCAGCCCGTTCTCGCTGAAGTCGATCGTCCCCTCCGGGCCCAGCAGGTAGAGCATCAGGCCGTCCCAGGTCAGCAGCCCCGCGAGGGTCACGACGAACGCGGGCACCCCGGTCCTGGTGAACACGAACCCGTGGAAGGCCCCCGCGCCCGCGCCCGCGGCGACCGCGACGAGCACGGCGAGCCACTCCGGCATCCCGTGGTTCACGTTCAGCGCCCCGAACAGGGCGCCCGACAGGCCGGCGAGCGAGCCCACCGACAGGTCGAGCTCGCCGATGAGCAGCACGAAGACGACACCGACGGCGACCAGCCCGGTCCCGACGATGTCCACGCTGAGCACGGACAGGTTGCGCGGCGAGAGGAAGTTCGCGTTGAGGCTCTGGAAGACCGCCCAGATCACGCCGAGGGCGAGCAGCACCGGGGCCGGGCCGGGGCCGCCCTCGGGCGGCCGGCGGCGCGCGGGGTCGGCGCGCTGCCGGAAGCGGCCTCGCCGCAGGCGGCCGGTGGCGGACCTCCTCACGACCATCTCTCCTCGGGGTCGGGGGAGGGGCGGTGCCGGCCGGAGTGGTCCGCCGCGCCCGTGACGGAGGCGATGATCCGCTCCTGGGAGGTGGTGCCCACGTCGAACAGGCCGTTGTTGCGGCCGAGGCGCAGGACGGCGACCCGGTCGGCGACGGCCTTGATGTCTCCCATGTTGTGGCTGATGAGGAGGATTCCGGTGCCCCGGTCGCGGAGCTCCTCGATGAGGTCGAGCAGCTGGTTGGTCTGCTCGATGCCCAGGGAGGCGGTGGGTTCGTCGAGGAGCAGCAGCCGGGGCGCGCCGAGGAACGACCGGGTGATCGCGACCACCTGCCGCTGGCCGCCGGAGAGGGTGGCGAGCGGCGCCCGCACGTCGGGGATGTCGATGGGCAGGGTCCGCAGCAGCTCACGGGCGCGCCGCTCCATCTCGACCTCGTCGAGGAGGCCGTACCGGTGGATCTCCCGGCCGAGGAAGAGGTTGCCGACGACGTCGAGGTTCCCGCACATCGCGAGGTCCTGGTAGACGGTGGCGATGCCGAGGGCCCGGGCGTCGTGGGGGCGTCTGATCTGCACGGGGCGGCCCTCCCAGACGATCTCGCCCCGGTCCGGGGGACCGGCCCCGGAGATCACCTTGACCAGCGTGGACTTGCCGGCCGCGTTGCCGCCGACCAGGGCGACCACCTCACCGGCCCGGATCTCCAGGTCGACGTCCACCAGCGCCTGGACGGCGGCGAAGCGCTTGGAGACACCGTGCAGCGCGAGCAGGGGCTGGACCACGGTGCTACCGCCTCCGCTCATGAGGTGAGTCCGGCCTTGGCGCAGGCGGACCGCAGCCCGGGGGTGCAAATCTGGTCGACCGTATAGATACCGTCCTTCACCACAGTGCCCTTGATCGTGCCGGCCGTCACCGACTCCGACCCCAGCAGCACCGAGGGGATGTTCCTGGTGGTGGCGCTGTCGACGGTGGTGGTGGCGACGGATCCGACCGGCTCGCGGCGCCCCAGGGCGACGGCCATCCTGACCGCCGCGTCGGCCTCGGCCCGGTAGGACTTGTAGACGGTCATGTACTGCCGGCCCGCGACGATCCGCTGCACCGCCGCGAGGTCGGCGTCCTGACCGGTCACCGGGGGCAGCGGCCGGACCGCGCCGGCGTCGAGGGCGGCGATCGCGGCACCGGCGAGGCTGTCGTTCGCGGCCAGGACGCCGGCGACGCGGTCCGCGCCCAGTGCGGAGAGGGCGCCGGACATCTCGGTGTAGGCGGCGTCCGGCCGCCAGTCGGGGGTGTCGTACGACTTGCCGATCCGCACCTTGCCCCGCAGGACCGAGAGCGCGCCCCGCTCGAACCAGCCGGAGTTGGGGTCGGCCGCGGAACCGTTCAGCATGACGATCTGGCCGCCGTGCGCCTTCGCTCCCATGCCCTTCAGCAGGGCCTCGCCCTGGAGCCTGCCGATCGCCGCGCCGTCGAAGGTGACGTAGCCGGAGACCGGGCCCAGCGCGAGCCGGTCGTAGGCGACGACCGGGATGCCGGCCCGGTGCGCGGCCTCCACCGACGAACGCAGTGACCTGGGGGCGATGGCGGAGAGGATCAGGACGTCCACACCCCGGGTGATCATGGCGTCGAGCTGCTGCTGCTGGACCGCCGGCTCGGGGGTGGCCGCGACGGCCGGCGCCGGGCAGCGCGGGCACAGCTGCTTCAGCTTCTGCTCGATGAGCGGCCGGTCGAACCGCCCGAACCGCGAGGCGCCGCCGCCCGGCAACAGCACGCCGACACTGAGCCCGGCCCCCTGCCCGCCGCCGGCCCCGCTTCCGGCGTCGCCGCAGGCTCCGGCCAGCGCGAACACCGCGCCGACGGCGACCGCGACGGTCACCCGCGCGAGGGCCCTGCGCTTCGCACCCGGAAGCCCGACGCCGACACCCATGACTGGTCCCTTGGGGTATTAGCCTTCTTTTGGATATTCATCCATATTCACCCGCTTATCGGGTGTTCGGTATCAGGCTAGTGAAGCCGCCACCCGGTGTCCTCGCGGAGCACCCGGTCGATCACGGGCGGCGCGCCGGACGGCCGGGTGGGTGGGTGCGGTCGCGGTCAGCGGCAGCCGCCGCCAGGGCGGCGCGATGGAGTCGAGGGGCAGTCCGCACGGCGCCACCAGGCGCAGCAGGCGCGGCCGGCTCCTCGACGAGATACCCGCCGCCGATACCCGCCGCCGATCGCCGCCGCGGGATTGCCGCCGCAGATCACCGCGCCCGTCCGGCGCGTCATGTCGGCCGGCGCCGCGCCCACGGCCTCGTCGGCCGAGAGGTCACCCCCTGGCCGGGCGCGGAGCCGCATGACATTCGTCCTCCGGTCGTATGCCGTGGGCGGCAGACGCCGCGCAGAGCCCTCCCGGAGCCCTCCCGGACCCCCTACCGCCCTTCACGGAAAAACGTGCATTCCTCCCTGCGGTGCGGCACCCGGACCCGGTGCGGGCGGCCACGGACCGCCGTACCCCGCCGACTTGGAGCCGGGACGGCGGGATGCGGGCGGGCTAGGATCCGGGGCATGGCCCTGACCGTGAGTGACGTGGACCGGTTCGAGGCGGCCCGGCCGCGCCTGGCGGCCATCGCCTACCGTCTCCTCGGCTCCGCGAGCGAGGCCGAGGACGCCGTGCAGGAGACGTACCTGCGCTGGCAGGCCGCCGACACCGCCCGCATCGAGGTCCCCGAGGCCTGGCTGACGAAGGCGCTCACCAACCTCTGCCTCAACCAGCTCACCTCGGCCCGCGCCCGGCGCGAGACCTACGTCGGCCAGTGGCTCCCCGAGCCGCTGCTCGCCGGCGACCCGATGCTCGGCCCCGCCGACACCGCGGAACGGCGCGAGTCGGTGTCGTACGCGGTCCTGGTCCTGCTGGAGCGCCTCACCCCGGCCGAACGCGCGGTGTACGTGCTGCGGGAGGCCTTCGACTACCCGCACCGGGAGATCGCCCGGATCCTCGACCTCACCGAGGCCGCCAGCCAGCAGATCCTGCACCGGGCCAGGAAGCACGTCGCGGACGGCCGGGCCCGCACCGAGGTCGACGAGGCCGCCGCCCGGCGGATCATCGAGGAGTTCCTCGCGGCCGCCACCAGCGGCCGGACCGAGCCGCTCGTCCGGCTGCTCACCGAGGACGCCGTCGCGGTCGGCGACGGCGGCGGGAAGGTCCCGGCCGCCGCCAGGGCGTTCGAGGGTGCCCTCGCGGTCGCGAAGTTCATGCGCGGCCTGTTCAAACAGGGCCCGGCCCAGCGCGCTCTGGCCGGCGGCTCCGTCGAGCTGTACCTCACCACCGCCAACGGCGGCCCCGCCCTGGTGGCGGTCGTCGACGGCCGGGTCTTCGGCGTGATGTGCCTGGAGATCACCGCCGACGGCATCGCCGCGTTCCGCAACCAGCTCAACCCCGACAAGCTGGAGCGCGCGACCAGGCGGTGGGCGGCGACCGGCCACGGCGACCCGCTGCTCCGCCTCTTCTGACCCCGGCCACCGCGATGTGACCCGCTTCACACCGCACTCCTGTCAGGAAACGGCGGGCCGCCCGGTTCAGGGGGCGACCCGCTGAAGAGCTGGATGACAGGAGCACGGACATGCAGCACCGCATCGTCGTCCTCGGCGCCGGATACGCCGGAGCCGTCGCCGCCGGCCGCCTCGCCCGGCGGCTGCGCCGCGAGGACGTCGCCCTCACCCTCGTCAACGCCGAGCCCGACTTCGTCGAGCGCGTCAGGATGCATCAGCTCGCGACCGGCCAGGAGCTCAGGCCCCGGCCCTTCGCCGAGATGTTCGCGGGAACCGGCGTGGAGCTGAGGCTCGCGAGGGTCACCGCCGTGGACGTCGACCGGAAGACGGTCACCACCACCGCCGTGAACGGCACCGGCGACGACGCCGTACGGGGACTGGAGGCCGTACCGGACCTGGAGGCCGTACGGGGACTGGAGGCCGTACGGGAACTGGAGGCCGTACGGGAACTGGAGTACGACACCCTCGTGTACGCCCTCGGCAGCGACTGGCACGACCAGGGCGTCCCCGGTGCCGCCGAGCACGCCGACCACATCGCGAGCCGCCCCGGAGCGCTCCGGCTGCGCGGGCGCCTCGCCTCGCTGGCGGCCGGAGCGCCCGTGGTGGTGGTCGGCGGCGGACTCACCGGTCTGGAGGCCGTGACCGAGATCGCCGAGGCCCGCCCGGACCTCGACGTCGCCCTCGCCGCCCGCGGCGCCCTCGGCGACTGGCTCTCGCCCAAGGGCCGCCGGCACCTGCGGAAGGTCCTCGACGGGCTCGGCGTCACCGTGCACGAGCACACCGCCGTCACCGCCGTGGCGCCCGGCCACGTCACCACGGCCGCGGGCGCGGCCGTCCCGGCCGCCGTCACCGTGTGGACCACCGGCTTCGCCGTCCACCCCGTCGCACGGGCCACCGCCCTGGAGGTCACCGACGCCGGCCGGATCGTCGTCGACCGGACCATGCGCTCGGTCTCGCACCCGGACGTGTACGCCATCGGCGACGCGGCCTCGGCGACCGGCGCGGGCGGCAAGCCGCTCCGGATGTCCTGCGCCTCGGGCATCCCGATGGCCTGGCAGGCCGCCGACGCCGTCGCGGCCCGCCTGACCGGCGGCAAACTCCCCAGCACCCCGCTGCGCTACGTAAACCAGTGCGTGTCGCTGGGCCGCCGGGAGGGACTGATCCAGTACGTCACGGCCGACGACCGCGCCGTCAGGGCGGCCCTGACCGGCCGGACCGCCGCCCGCTACAAGGAACTGATCTGCCAGGGCGCGGCCTGGGCCGTCGCCCACCCGATGCTCGGCCTCCCGGCCCGGCGCCGCCGCGTCGTGGCGGCACCGGCCCGTGCGGACACGCCCCTGCCGACCACGACACCGGCCTGACCGCACACGCGGGCGAGCCTGTCAGCCCCTCGGCCCCGCCGACTGCACCCCCTCGAAGGACCACAACTCGAAGGACCACAACGGCGAACCGGAAGCCGCCGGCTTCGGCCGCGCGCCCTCCGCACCCTCTGGCGCGCGGCCGCGGGCGGCCGGGTGGGGGTGCACCCGGTCCCGGGTGCAGCGCCGGTCGCCCTCCCGGGTGGCGACGAGCACGGTCACCCACTGCCCCTGACCAGGGAACACCAAGCTGCTGCCGGGGTACTACGCGTTCTTGGGTTCAGCCTGCTGGACCACCTCGAAGGACCACAGAACCGACCCCGTGGCCGCCGGCTTCGGCTTCTCGCCGCCCTCCTCACCACCGCCCTGGTGTGCCGCCTTCATGGGCCCCTCCATCCATGCCTGGAAGGACTCCTCGTCACGCCACCGCGTGTAAACGAGGTAGCTGTCAGTGCCTTCGATCGGGCACAGGATGTGCGGATGTACCTTACGAACCATGAGCGAAGATGACTTGGTCTCTCGCGCACAGTGGGGGAACTTAGAGAACCAGAACTGGGCAGTTCTGGTCCGCCTTTCCACAGACGAGGACGACGACGAGCCCGCCGGCGAACCGTCCGAGAGCGGCAGCCAACGACGCGGTCCCATGACGGGCCGCGACATCAAGAGCACCAAGGAGCAGGAGCGCGACGGCCGGGACTACATCGCCCGCCACGGCGGCACGTGCGTCCACATCTACTACGAGCCGGACACGTCGGCATGACGCAAGAAGCGCGTCCGCCTGCCGGACGGCCGAGTGGTCTACCGAGTAGTCCGCCCCGTCTTCGAAGGCGCGTTGGAAGACCTCAAGTCCGGCCGGACACCCGACGGCCAGAGCCTTGACGGCCTGATCGTCTACGACATCGACCGCCTGACACGCGACAACCGGCATCTTGAAGACGCCATCGACGTGGTGGAGCGCCACCGCCGGCCCATCATCGACATCAACGGCAGCCTTGACCTCCTCACGGAGAACGGGCGCGCCACGGCTCGTGTGGTCGTGGCGATGAGCAACAAGCAGTCCGCCGACACGGCAAGGCGCGTGCGGCGTAAGCACCGGGCGTTGGAACGCGAGGGCATCCCGACAGGGGGGAGCGCGGCCGTTCGGCTGGCTGGACGACAAGCGGACCCTGCACCCGACCGAATCGAAGCTCCTGCGGGAAGCGGCACTTGGCATCCTCGGGGGTGCTCCGGTACGTGCCTACCCAGTCCGCTGGAACGAGACCGGGGTGACGACGCCGCGCGGAAGCACGTGGAATCCCACCAAGCTCAAGATGGTGCTGCGTAATCCGCGCGTCTGCGGGATCCGATCACGCAAGGTACGCACCCTCAACCCCGACACGGGAACGGAGAACGAGCGCTGGGAGATCGTCTACGGGGACGACGGCGAACCGGTACGCGGGCAGTGGGAGAGGATCATCTCTGTCGAGCAGTGGGAAGCCCTGCTCGAAGTCATCGGCGAGAACATGCAGCCCGGCAATGGGCACAACTCCCGCAAATACCTGTTGACCGGAACTCTGCGTTGCGACAAGGACGAGTGCGGCGCTTTCCATCGGGCGATGAAGGCGCCGAAGAGCGCCAACAAGCCCGAAGGGTTCTTCTACTACATGTGCCCAGACAAGGGGCAGGGCGGTTGCGGAGGCGGTACGAGGATCCCCGGTCCTGAGACAGACAAGGCGGTTACGGAGCTTGTGATCGCCAAGTACGAGGAGGAAGCGGCAGCGCGTCAGGCCGAGGCGGCGCCGCGGGAGTGGGATGGCGAAGAGAGGCTTGCTCGTGTCCGTGAGGACATCGAGGAGGCCAAGGAAGCCCGCCAACAGCGCCTGCTCACCAAAGAGCGTTACTTCGCCAACCCGACGACATCACGCGGGCCACGGCCGTGGCCACTCGACAACTACGACGCCGAGATGCGTACATCCAACGAGTAATCCAGCACCAGGGCGACAGGCGATCCATGTCCGCGGAATGCGCGGACATGGATCGCCTTCGTCGTTTCTGCGCGGGCTCCGCCCGCACGGGGCGGGGGGGCTTCGCCCACCCACACCCCCTGGCGGAGGCGGCCTGTCGGCGGTTGCGGCATCACTGGGCCACGTACGCGCCGTACTGGTCTGCGAGGACGTTCACGGCCGCCGAGCCGCCGTTGTAGATGTCGACGTACCCGTCCGAGCCGACCTGGGGCGTGATCTCGTTCGGTGTCGTCCGCCCGGTGCCGTAGTCCAGGCTCGCCGTACCCGGCCGGGTGGTTCCGTCGGCCCAGGCGGTCAGGTAGCCGCCGGTGGCGGGGCTGACGGCGGTCAGCACCAGGTCGGCGGCCGTAGTGCCGGACGACGGGATGCCGTGGACGCCGCTGAACCTGAGCTTCAGCGTCTGGTGCGCCCCGAGTTTGGCGATGCGGCCACCGGTTCCGGTGCCGTTCCGGGTGTCGAGGATCCGGGTGGGCGTGGACGGCAGGTAGACCGAACCGGTGCCGGTCGCGTCGGCGTAGCCGAAGACGTCGGTGACCATCTGCACGGAGCCGCTGCTGCTGTTGTGCAGCACGACCTTGCCGTCGGCGAGCGGCACGACGGTCAGGTTCGACACCGTCTGCCCCTTGGCCCAGTACGACGTGGTGACGGCCGAGTCCACCATGCCGTGCGAGGTGACACTGAGCGATCCGGACGCCTGGGCGCTCGTCGTCTGGACGTCGAGGACGACGGCCGCCGCGTCCGACGGGATGCCGTGGGTCCCGGCGACACTGACTGTGATCGACTTCCCGGGCGTCACCGGGCCGGTGACGCCACCCGTGCCGTTTCGTGTGTCGAGCACGCGGACGGGGGTGACGGGCGTGTAGGTGTGCCCGTACTGGGCGTGGCTGAAGAACCCGGCGGTGACGACCTTCACGCTGATGGAGGCCGCGCTGCCGTTGAAGAGGTATACGTCCCCGGAGGGGCTTGTCCTGACCGTCATGCCGTTCTCGGTGGTCTGGTGCGCGGCGAAGTTCAGAGCTGAGACGGACGGCCGCGTGGTGCCGTACGGATAGAGGGTCAGATAGCCGCCCGCGGTGCCGCCGGTGACCGTGACCCTCAGGGCGGCCGCGTCGACGCCGTTCGAATCGGTGTGCAGGGTGCTGCTGGTGAGGTCGAGGAGGCCATGGGCCTTGACGGTGCCCTGGTAGTCGTACTCCGGCGGCGTCAGCGGCGTGTAGGAGTCGGCTGGCCGGAAGGTGGCGGTGGCGGTGGCGGTACGCCCGAAGATGTCAGTCTGCGTCAGCGTCAGCGTGTAGCTGCGGAACGGCTCGTAGTCATGCCCCGTGGCTCCCGCGGTGACGGGCACGCTGCTGGACGAGGCGTCGCCCCAGGAGATCGTGCGCGAGGCGAGCTCCCAGTTGTCCGAGTGGTCGAGCGTGAGGGAGGCGGTTCCCGCGTCGACGGTGCCCTGGGCGATCTCCGGGCTCACGGTCAATGACGTGGCCGGGGGCGTCGCCGTACCGACGGTGACCTTCGCCGTCCGGGTCGCGCTGCACCCGTTGGCGTCGGTGACGGTGACCTTCTCCGCGTAGACGCCGGGGGTGGTGTACGTGTGCGTGACGGTCCCCGAGGCCTCCGTGACGGCCGGGTTGCCGTCGCCGAAGTCCACCGTGTACGTCTGCGGCAGACCCCAGGAGCCGGGATGCGTGCTGCTCGGCGTCACCGACACGGTGAGCGGTCCGATACCGCTGGACGACGTGGCGCCGCTGGGCACGGGGAGCGTGTCCTGTCGTTCGAAGGCCCCGCGGTCGTACGTCGTATGGGCGCCGGTGCCGGTGTCCGCGACGAGGGGGTCGTCGACCCGGGGCGCGCCGTGCACGTCGGTGGCGAGTTCGCCCGGCGCGTCGGCGTCGGCCGAGTCGATCACCGGGGAGTTCTCGTCCGTGGCTTCCGGGTAGGCGTAGCCGACGTGGTCGAGGTCGTGGGCGCCCTGGCCGGTGGCCGCGGTGAAGGCGGCGACCGTGGTGTACGCGGTGCCGCCCCAGGAGTACTCGGTCCGGCCGCTGTTGACCGCGAGGGCGTTGTAGTCGGCGGTCACGGAGGCCGCCGAGTCGGCGGCGACGGAGAACGCGGGGGCCGTCGGGGCGGGACAGACGGTGTCGTGCCCGACGCCCGTGAAGACGTTGTTCTCCACCGTCGCGGAGGAACCGCCGTCGATGGTGAGGCCCGGCCCGCACGCGTCGTCCAGCGTGTTGCCCGTCAGATCCGCGGTAGCGGTGCCGCTGACCGCGATCTCGGCGTATCTGCTGCCTTCGAGCTCGTTGGTCGTCACGATGACGTCGTGCGCGCCGGACGCGACCTGGACAGCGGTCCCGTGACTGTCGTAGATCTGGCTGCGGGAGACGGTGACATCCGACGAGGCGCCGTCGACGGAGACCCCGTCGGTGGCCACGGTCCCGTCCTGGGGGCCCTGCTGGGCGATGAACAGACGGTCGAGCACCACGTGCTGCGAGCCCTTGACGTCGACGGCGTCGGTCGTGGTGTGGTCCAGCTGGAGGTAGGAGACGTGGACGTCGTGCACGCCCGACAGGGTGATCGTTCCGCCCAGGAGCGGCGGCAGGATCAGGGCGGCCGAGGTGCCGAGGGGGTCGGAGGAGACGCCCTGGAAGGTGATCGGCGCGGAGGAAGTGCCGGACCGGGTGAGGGTCACCCTCCCGCCGTGGCGCGGGGGGCCGACGATGTCGACCGTCTGGCCCGGCACAACCACGTCGGCGGCGGCCTGCACCGAGCAGAGCGGCACGCCCTGCGTGCCTGGGCCCGTGTCGCTGCACCAGTCGACGTCCTGCACGTACAACGTCTCGGGCTGCCCGGTGTCCGCCGCAGCGGCCGGCGCTCCGGCCAGAACGCCCACGATGACCAGCATGCTCGCGGCCAAGGCGACGAAGCGTGACGAGCCCACCATTCCCCCAATAGATCGGGTGTCCTGAGGCGCAGTCTGGCACCGGCATCACAAAGAGGGGGTCTTGCGTTGCCCTTGATCGTCTATCCGTTTGAACGTGTTCGGTCAGCCCCCCCTCGCGCGGAAGACCGCTGCACGGCGGTCAAGTACCGCCCGGAGCCGGTCGGCGTCGGTCGGGGCCTGGATGCCGCGCTTGGGCAGCATGGTGAGTCCTGTGGCGTTCATGTCGGTGCTGAGCATGACGAACAGCTCGGCCGTCTCCGCATAGCGCGGCAGCGACCCCCACCCACGATCGTCGGGGTGTCGCCCGTGGTGACCCGCACCGGAATCGTCCACCCGGACCCGGAACTCACCGCGCAGCACGCTGATCTTCGCGAGCCGGCGTGCCTGCAGCCGGGGCAGCAGCACCAGTACCAGCGTCAAGATCCACTTTCACAACACGCCTTAGTCCTCCAGTACGCAATGATCCCGCAAAGATCATTGACGGCAGGCGGCGGCCACTGTGCCATCGAGGCGATGAGGAGGAGATGTTGAACACCACTATTCGCCACGGCGCCGTTCTTGCCGCCACTGCCGGCGTCCTCAGCGCGCTCGCCGCCCACGGTGCCGCGGCTGCCGCTCAGCCCAAGGACGCCGCCACCGGGTACAACTGCCGGTACGGAGCGGTGTCGGTCTCGGACGCGGCCGGATCGGTTACACCCACCGCACACAAGCCCGGCGTTCCGCTCTACGCCACACTCCGGCTCCACAACACCGAGAACACAGCGCTCACCAAGGCCTCCTATGTCTTCGCCATCGGCAACCTCATGAAGAACCGGGGCCCCGCGCCCCATATCAAGTGGCGCGTCGGCAAGGGTTCTTGGCACGCGATGGCGCTGCACTGGAACAGCAAGACCAACGGCACGCTGCCTCTGTGGAACTCCCAGGCTCTGGCCGTGGGCACGATCCCCTCGCGCGGCACCGTCACCACGGAGATCTCCGTGACCTTCCCCAAGAAGTCCATCAAGGCTGTCTACTTCGACTTCCTCGACGTGCACAGCGGTGCTTGCGGCAACACCCGCCTGGACTGGTACACGGGCAACAGCTTCGAGTACTGGCCGTGGAAGGGAACCCCGGGCAAGCCCGCCTAGGCCTCCGGCGAGGACGGAGGAGGACCCGGGCGGCGGGTGGTGACATTCAGTCGAAGCGTAACGTTCACCCGCCGCCACTTCCGCTCCGACCATCGCGGCGCCTTGCGGGCGTGCGCCCGTGCCCATTCTCGTAACTCTTGATCCGGATCGTTCACCAAACGGCGCTCCCCCCGGCACTGCCCGCCTCAAAACGTGCGATCTCTCTGTTGAGGACGAGGTCGGAGGCGGCACTGGCAGCTATCAATGCAGCGCCCGGGGTGTGGCCGGAGCCGACGTAGCGCCAGTGCCGATCAACGATGGCTTCGGGGGTTTCGCCGTGGCCCATGTGGTGGGCGCGTTCTGCGCGGAGGGCTGCGTAGGTGGTCGAGTAGGCCCGGGACTTGGTCAGGATGTGGCCCCGGTAGCCGATGGTGTGCGTCCAGTCCCGGAGGCGGAGGGGCGCGTACTCGGGAAGGCCGCCGAGGCGCCAGGAGGCCCGCATGAGGGTGCGGACGTGTTCGCTCACGGGTGCCGACTCGATGTCCGACTGATCGGTGACAGGGTGGTCGAGGCCGGCGCCTGTCTCGCTGGCTCCCTTGCTGACGTATTTGGCGACGTACGCGGCCACGGCGTCATCGTCTGGGCCGTCGCCGTTCGTGCGCAGGGGCCGGGCGTCGATCTGGGCGCCCCAGCGCAGTGCCAGCTCTCCCACGGCCAGGCTGTACGGGGCGTGGACCAGGACGCGACCGGCGGAGGCGCGCACGGCGTCGGCCAGTAACTCAGTGGTGCCCCAGGCCGGGGGTTCGTCATCGGCCCCACTCGGTCCGTCGAGGCGTACGACGGCGTGTACGTGGACGGCCGCGCGTTTCTGGTACTCGGCGACGCGTGCGAAGGACAGTCGGGCGTGCCGTGCGAAGTGGGACTGTACGAGGCCGACAGCGGAGGCAAGGCGCCGCCGGACGTCGATGACGAACCGGTCCCACAGCTTGGAGGCGTGCGCCTGCCACAGCACGTGGGTGGTGTAGTCGTAGCAGTCGGCGCACAGCGGTTGGCCGGCGGCCGGAGCGTCCGGGGTGTGGACGGCGCCGCAGCCAAGGGGCCGCCCGTGCTCGCAGGTCCCACCGCCACGGCGAGGACGGCACACATCCCCCGACCGGTGGACCGGGCCGAAGGACGGGGCAGTCAGGGTGACGAAGAGCCGAGGCCGATGGCGGACCGTGGCGGGGACGTTCTTGCCGCCCAGCAGGCCCGCGCGGACGAGGTGGAAGGTGTCTCCTGCGTGGAGGCGGGAGCAGGCCGGGCAGACGGTCGCCCGGCGGTTGCGGCAGCGGACGAGGAGGCGTTCACCCGGTTCGCTACGGGTGTCGTAGTGGTGGAGGATCTCGCCGGTCGTGCCGTCCAGGGTGGTGGTGGAGCCGGAGAGGTGGACGGGGTGGGCGCATCCGCCGGTCGCGGTGATCTGCTCCAGCCAGCGGGGGAAGTTCGGGTCTTGGGCGAGGCGGATGGCGTCGCGGTCGGTTTCGGGGAGCTGACGCAGGCGCGCTGCGCGGTCGAGGGCGGCGCGCCTGTCAGCCGGGGTGAAGTCCGGGGTGATGGTGGTGGCCTTCCGGGGTGGGCCGCCGGGGCGGCTCGGTGGGTGGGTGGTGGTGCGCCGTTGTCCATGGGGTGGTCCCTTCGGTGGTCCGGTGGGTGGGGTTGTGGGTCAGCGGATGGTGCCGGTGCTGCGGCAGATGCGGCAGCGCCGCAGCCGTCCGGTCCAGGTCTTCCGTGCTCCGTCGCCCTTGCAGTGGGGGCACCTCACGCGAGGCATGGGCATGGTGGTGGTCCCTTCTCTGCTCAGTGGTGGGAGAAGCTGCTGATGACCCAGGTGACGAGTTCGTGCACGGTCAGGCCTACGGGGGTCTGGCCGAGGGAGAGGCCGAAGAGGCCGACGCAGGCGGCTTCCCACGGGCGGACATCGCGGGAGCGGACGAGGAGGATGGTGATGATCCCGAAGATCACCGCGAACCCGTAGGCCGTACCTTCGCTGATCACTTGCTCTCTCCTTCCAGCACCGCAAGAGCGCGGATGAGGGCGGGCAGTTGAGGGGTCAGCGCGCTGTGCTTGCGGGCCGTCGACACGGCTTCTTCGGTGGGGGTGAGGTGGGAGCGGGCGCGCGGCTCCAGCCGCCGTCCGGGCCGGTGCACACGGCCACCCCGCGTTCCTCCGCTCTGATGGACTGGGCGACGGCCACGGCGTCTTTGTTGAGGTCGCCGAGGGTCATTTCGGCGGTGCCGGGGTCGTTGACGCGGTGACAGATGCGGCCGCCGAGCTGGGCGCGCAGAGCGGTGACGCCGGGGCCGAGGTCGGAGCCGACACGCTGCCCGGCAACGACCAGGTGCAGGCCGAGGGCGGCACCGAGCTGGGCCAGCCGGAGCAGGAGCGTGGAGCATTGCTCCGCCTCGGTCTTGCTCTCGCGGGTGCCGTCCGACAGGTACAGTTCGGCGATCTCGTCGACGATCACGACGACCGGGACCGGGCGGAGCTTGTCGGGGAGCTCCCAAATGGAGCGGACGCCGGCCGACCGGCACGCGCTCATCCGCTCCCGCATGTCGGCCGCCAGCGCGAACAGCACGGTGACCGCTTCACTGCGGCAGGTGGCGAGCGCGCTCAGCCGGTCGGCGAACAGGCCCAGTTCCATGCCGCCCTTGCAGTCGATCCCGACCAGGGCAACCCGCTGCGGGGCGAGCTGTGTGATCAGCCGGGCCAGGAGCGTGGACTTGCCGGACCGGTGGCACCGGCGATCAGCCAGTGCGGCACCAGCCGCAGGTTCATCACCCAGGCACCGCCGGACTCCAGGACCCCGATCAGCGCGCTGAGGAGTTCGGCCGGCGCGGTGGCTAAGCCGGGCCGCTCCAGCGGATCCGTGGCCGTCGCCGTCAGCAGGACGAGCCCACGTTCGGGCGAGGTGACCCGGACCGCGTGGACCTTCCACGCGTGCACCAGGGCATCCGCCCGCGAGTGATCATGGCCCCGTAAGCTTCCGGCGCGTCGGGCAGGTAGTGGACCTGGCTGGTAGAGCGCGACGTTGGGGCCATGATCTTCGAGGCTCGCGCCGCGCGCGGAGCCAGCCGTCCTGAGCCCCTAGAGGAGGTTGCAATTCAGTCGGACATATAGGGCACGAAGAGTAGGTGCTTTCTGCCCTATGCGGTCTTGGGTTCGGCTTGCTGGACCACCTCGAAGGACCACAGAGTCGACCCCGTGGCGGCCGGCTTCGGCTTCTCGCCGCTCTCCTTGCCACCGCCTTGGTGCGCCGCTTTCATGGGCCCCTCCATCCATGCCTGGAATGACTCCTCATCGCGCCACCGCGTGTAAACGAGGTAGCTGTCGGTCCCTTCGACCGGACGGAGAAGTTCGAACCATTCGAACCCGTCGGAGCTCTCCACGGAGTGGGCACGGGAGGCGAACCGCTTCTCCAGCGTCTCCCGCTGTTCTGCCGGTACGGTCAGTACGTTGATCTTGACTACGCTCATGGGCCCATCCTGCCGCAAGGGTGATCAGGAGAGCGTGAGCGACGAGGACTTGTGTCCGAGCGCATCTTGCAGCCGGTGAGCGTGTTTCCGTGGCGCTGCCGTAGCCTCCGTGGCCATGTTCAGGTGGTGGCATGTGCTGGCTGATGACGAACGGCAGCGTTGGACTCTGGATCCGTTTGTGAGCGTGGGGCCGCTGGGGTTCGGTATGGCTCCCGGTGAGGTATCACGGGTACTGAGTCGGGTCGCAGGAGAGGCTCAGCGGCACAGGCTCAGCTGTCGTGCGAACGAGGCTGTCGACGTCGTGGAGGAGGGCGAGTACCGAGAGTTCGGTCTGAAGCTCTACTACCGAGAGGAACGGCTGGCCGGCATCGTGGTCGATGCCCTGCGAGGGCCTCAGGCCTTGGTAGAGGGTGTGGCCTTGGTCGGCCGGGTCCCCTCTGTTCTGGAGCAGTGGATGCTCGACCGTGCCGAAGCCCGAGAGCCGTATGCGGAGCTTTCTTACTTGGATGCCGGTGTCCCCGGGTCGGACTTGCTGGGTGTCGTTCTGGATGTGCAGCGCGCAGGCGATCACCTCCTCACCCGGCCGGTGTTCGTCCCCCGTGAGGCCCTGGAAGACTTGCCCCACTTCCTGCCCCGGGAAGCTTGGTCGCGCTGCTGAGCATGTCTGTCAGGTAGACCAGGACGACTCCGTGGCCCGTCTCCTGCATGGGTCTTAGTGGTACGTCAGCGCACCTATTGCGGCGCGTGGGTGAGGCTTTAGAACGGGCGCTCGGCTGTGCCCAGGACGACGAGGTCAGTGCTGTCCAGCGCCTCCGAGAGCGCCTGCGGCGCGCCGCGCATGTGGTAGTAGTCCCACTGCGCGCGGCGGATAGCTTGGTTCGGGTGGCTGAGCGCGCGCAGCACGTCCCAGTGCAGGGCCTGGGCCCAGACGTACCCCGGGTCGCCGTCGACGTCCTTGTCCTCCGCGTCGATCGGGGTGTCCGCGAGCGCGGAGGCCAGGCGGTGGCTGTCCACGGGCCCGGCGGCGAAGTCCAGGAACGCAGCGGGGTTCGCGCCCACGGGTGCGTTGTTGGCGGCCTCATCGTCCCGGTCTGGCCAGGAGTCGTAGCGGTGGGCGCGAACCCCGTCACGCCAGACCTCCAACTCCAGCCGGTCACCGTCGTACTGGAAGGCGGCCAGTACCGGAGCACCCAGTTCGGCGCTGATCGGCCCGGCGAGCGCGAAGACGTTGTTTTCGTCGACGGACCGGTCCGGGTGGACGAGGCAGAATCTCGGCCCGGCGGGGGTCGCGTAGCCCGCCGGGCAGACCTCGCGTAGGACGGGGGTCGCCTGTTCGAGTGGTACGGGAATCAATATCGTGCCGTACGTGGTCACGGCCTCACCCCCTGGGACGCGGTGACCCTACGTGGCGGTGACGCTGCGAGACCAACGAAATACGCCCACTTCGGTCCTGCCGTTACAGGTCAGGAGCACTTTCCGACATTTTGATCAACCCTCGGACGGGCTACCTCAGGAAAACGCGGCTAGTGGTACATCAACGCACCTGTTGCGGCCGCAGCAGCTCGAACCACTCGAACCCGTCGGAGCTCTCGACGGCATGGGCACGATGCGCGAACCGCTTCTCCAGCGTCTCCCGCTGTTCCGCTGGTACTTCGAGTACGTTGATCTTGACTACGCTCATGGGCCCATCCTGCCGCACGGGTGATCAGGAGGGCGTGAGCGACCGGGGAGCCGTCCGGTCGATCTCCACTCCCGCGCAGCCGCCCCCGGAGCACGGCTCGGCCGGAAAGCAGCGGGCGTGCGTCACAGCCGCCCCGGAGACTTCACGGAACTCACCTACAACCCTTACTTCTTGGCGCGGGTCTCCTGACTTCAACGGTGACGGCATCGGCGACATCGCCACCTCGGCCACCACCGCCTACGTCAGCGGTCACAAGGGCGCCGGCCAGGTCATCGCCCTCTACGGTTCCGCCACCGGTGTCACCACCGCCAAGCGCACCACCCTCAGCCAGAACAGCACCGGCGTCCCCGGCACCGCCGAGACGGGCGACAGCTTCGGCGAGGCCCTGGCGTACGCCGACTTCAACGCCGACGGTTACGACGACCTTGCCGTCGGCGCGCCGGGGGAGAAGGTCGGCACCGACACCGACGGCGGTACCGTCACCCTCCTGTGGGGCTCCAAGAACGGCCTCACCGGCAAGAGCGTCGACATCAAGGACCCGTCGCCGAGCAGCCACGACTACTGGCGGCTGCAACTCGCCGCCGGTGACTTCGACGGCGACGGCAAGGCGGACCTCGCCGTCGGCAGTTCCGCCGCCACCCTGTGGGTGTTCAAGGGCGGCTTCTCCGGCAGCGGTACGCCCGGCGGCCGGTACACCGTCAAGCCGCCGATCCAGCCGGGCACCGGCTCCTACCCGTACGGCCCGATGAAGCTCACCGCCGGCGACGTCAACGGCGACGGCCGTACCGACCTCGTCGTCGACGGCTACGAGACGAAGACCAGCGACCACTGGAACACCAACTACTGGCTGCCGGGCAGCGCCACGGGCGTGACCCTCACCGGCGCCAAGACGCTGAAGAGCGGCGTCGTCACCGGCATCGGCGACATCAACGGCGACGGCTACGGCGACATCGTCAGCGGCGCCTCCTGGGACGCCAGCAGCGGCGGCACCGTCTTCCCGGACTCCGCCAACGGGGGCAGGGTGGCCATCACCTACGGCAGCGCCTCCGGCCCGGCCAAGGCCACCATGTTCAACCAGAACAGCGGCAGCGTCCCCGGCACCTCCGAGAAGGGCGACAATTTCGGCTGGGAGATCGACCTCGGTGACATCAACGGCGACGGCTGCGCCGACCTGGTCGTCTCCGCCCCGTACGAGGACATCGGCAGCAACGCCGACACCGGCCAGGTGACCGTCCTCTACGGCTCGAAGACCGGGATCGACCTCGCCTCCGGCGCCCAGTCCTTCGCGCAGAGCACGGCCGGCGTCCCCGGCGACGACGAGAAGAACGACCTCTTCGGAGCCGACGTCAAGCTCGACGACGTCACCGGCGACGGCAAGGCCGACCTGGTCGTCGGCTCGTACGAGAACGGTGGCGACGGCGCGGTCACCTACCTGCCGTCCAACGGCTCGAAGATCACCACGACCGGCTCCCGGGCCCTCCCCGCGAGCAAGCTGGGCGTGTCCACGACCGGCCAGCCGCAGCTCGGCGCGGTCTTCGGCGACTGACCCACGGGGCGGAAGGCCCCCTTCCGCCCCGCCGCCACCGCACACGACGAGGCGCGTCCGGCACCGGGCTGACCGGCTGACCGGGTGACCGGTTGACCTGGGCCGCGGCATGCCTCCGGGCGGATCCGGGCCGGCCCCTCAGGGGGCCCTTGGGAGGCCCTCGGGGGTCCCTTAGGGGATGTCACAGCTCTGCCGCAATGGCGGCCTCCGCCGTCCGAGCCCGCACGCGGCCGCCACGGACCAGGTACGTTCGATGACGTGGCTGGATTCAGGATCGGACGCGGCGGCCGGGACGACCGTGCCCCGCACACGCGACCGCAACAACCCGCGTACGGGCAGCAGGCGCCGCCCCAGAGCTACGGGGGGCAGCCGGGGCCGTCGTACGGATACCCGTCGGCCCCGCAGCCGTACCCGCGGCACGGGAGCGGCCCCGGCTGGCCGCAGGCGCGTGGCGGCCACCCGGGGCAGGGCGGCGGCGACGGCCCCGAGTACTTCGGCGACGACAGCGGCAGAGGCAACGGCAACGCCAACGGTTACGGCGGACACGGCGCCGGACCGGGCGCCGGCACCCCCGACCCGTACGCGGCGAACAACCCGGGCCACACCCAGGCCTTCTCGGTCGACGAGGCCGACGGCTACACGCGGGGCGCGACCTACCACGCCGGCTCCGCGGCACCGTCCGGCCCGATCGGCCCGCGCCTGCACTGGAAGGACCTGCTGAAGGGGATCGTCCTCGCCCCGAACCAGACGTTCCTCCAGATGCGGGACTACGCGATGTGGGGCCCCGCCCTCGTCGTGACCTTCCTCTACGGCCTGCTCGCCGTCTTCGGCTTCGACGGCGCCCGCGCGGACGCGATCAACGCGACCCTCACCAACGCGGTCCCGATCGTCCTCGTGACGGCGGTCGCGATGGTGCTCTCCTCCTTCGTCCTGGGCGTGGTGACCCACACCCTGGCCCGCCAGCTCGGCGGCGACGGCGCCTGGCAGCCGACGGTCGGCCTCTCCATGCTGATCATGTCGATCACCGACGCCCCCCGCCTCCTGTTCGCCATGTTCTTCGGCGGCAACGCGGGCTTCGTCCAACTCCTCGGCTGGGCCACCTGGGTCGCGGCGGGCGCCCTCCTCACCCTGATGGTCAGCAGGTCCCACGACCTGCCGTGGCCGAAGGCCCTCGGCGCCTCGGCGATCCAGCTGATCGCCCTGCTGTCGATCGTGAAACTGGGCACGTTCTGACGCCGGACGCACACGAGAAGGGCCCCGGCTGCTGCCGGGGCCCTTCTCACGTATCCGCCGTATCCATATCCGTATACGTATCCCTCTCCGACCCGTATCCGACCCGTATCCGATCCGTATCCGCCGACGCCCGTCAGCCGTCTCAGGCGTCGAGAACCTGCCCGGCCCTCTTCGTCACAGGCGGTAGGACGCTCCACGGGAAGTTGATCCAGTCGTCCGTCCGTTTCCACACGTACTCGCACTTCACGAGCGACTGGGACTTCTCATAGATCACGGCGGACCGGACCTCGGCCACGTGATCGAGGCAGAAGTCACGCACGAGCTTCAGCGTCTTGCCGGTGTCGGCGACGTCGTCCGTGATGAGGACCTTCTTGTCGCTGAAGTCGATGACGTTGGGGACGGGCGCGAGCATCACCGGCATCTCGAGCGTGGTCCCCACCCCGGTGTAGAAGGCCACGTTGACCAGGTGCACGTTCTTGCAGTCGAGGGCATAGGCCAGCCCGCCGGCGACGAACACCCCGCCGCGGGCGATGGAGAGCACTATGTCCGGCTCGTACCCGTCGTCGGCGATGCTCTGGGCGAGCTCGCGGACGGCGACGCCGAACTGCTCGTAGCTGAGATTCTCCCGGACGTCGCTGCCGCCGCTCATGCCCGCTCCCTCACACCTGGGTCCGATGGAAATTGAGGTAGGAGCGGGAGGCGGTGGGCCCGCGCTGCCCCTGGTAGCGGGAGCCGTAGCGCTCACTGCCGTAGGGGTGCTCGGCGGGGGAGGAGAGCCGGAACATGCAGAGCTGCCCGATCTTCATGCCCGGCCACAGCTTGATGGGGAGGGTCGCGAGATTCGACAGCTCAAGGGTCACGTGCCCGCTGAACCCGGGATCGATGAACCCGGCGGTGGAGTGCGTGACCAGCCCGAGCCGCCCCAGCGAGGACTTCCCCTCCAACCGCGAGGCGAGATCGTCCGGCAGCGTGATGACCTCGTAGGTCGAGGCGAGGACGAACTCACCGGGGTGGAGGATGAAGGGCTCGTCGCCCTCGGGCTCCACGAGCCGGGTGAGGTCCGGTTGCTCGACGGAGGGGTCGATGTGTGGGTACCGGTGGTTCTCGAACACCCGGAAGAAACGGTCCAGCCGGACGTCGATGCTCGACGGCTGCACCATGGATTCGTCGTAGGGATCGATCCGTACCCGCCCGGCGTCGATCTCGGCCCGGATGTCCTTGTCTGAGAGAAGCACGCCCCGAGGATACGCAAGGCGCGCGGACCCACGAAAACCGTGACGAGTCCGCGCGCCCCCGCTACTGCTGTTCTCTACTGCTGTTCTCTACTGCTGCTTCTCAAGAGCGACCGGCACGACGCTGCGCAGCCGGGCGCACTTGGGACACCGCACGAGCCGGCCGGGGCCGAGCCGTTCGGCCTGCTGCATCGGGAACGAAGCGGTGCTGAACACGTGCCCTTCGGCACAGCGGACGACGGTGCGTTCCATCAAGTCCCTTAAGTCCCTTCCCCAGGAGCCGCGGCGGGCTTACTGCCGTGACGACGGAAAGCCACATTACGGGATCAAAGGGACGGCTCTCCAGGCGGCACTCCGACCCCGCCAGGACCCTCTCCCACACCTCCACCGTACGCCCCAACTCAGGCCGCCCGCACCCGGATCCGGCTCCCGACTCACCCCCGACCCACCCCCGAAACGCAGGCGAACCCCACGGTCCGAGCACCGGGGGTCCGTCATGAGGTACAGTGAGCGAGCGTTCGGACACCGACTCGTTCGGCGTCTTGCGCGGGTGTAGTTTAATGGTAGAACATCAGCTTCCCAAGCTGAGAGCGCGAGTTCGATTCTCGTCACCCGCTCCGTAGCGAAGCCCCAGGTCAGTGGCCTGGGGCTTGTGCTTTATCGGAAACTCTTCAGCGACCTCCGCGTTCGGCTCACCCTTGCACAGTCGTCCGCAGTGCGGCTTCGGTCAGAGCGGTCGCCGTGCGCACCGCGCTGGCTATGGCGTCGTCGGGGGCGAGGCCGCACAGGTCTGTGAGGGAGAAGAGGGCTTCTGCGCCGACGACCACGGCGAGATCCCGCTTGAGCTGGGCGAGGGCTTCTGGATCCGTGACCCCGAGTGTGTCCTCCAGGGGGAGGAGCGCGAAGTCGATCAACCCGAAGCGGACCCCGGGCCTGGCGGTCGCCGTCTCCGGGCGGGTGATGGTGGCCGCGATCATGGCGCGCACCGCTCCCTGCCGGACGAGTATGCCGCGCAACAGGAACTCGCAGGCGAAGGCGACCCGTTCGACGGGGTCGGTGGAGTCAGCGACCGGTGCGAGCGCCTCGGCGGGGGGCGGCCAGGCGCCGGCCAGGGCCTCGCTGATCAGCGAGGGAAGGTCGGGGAAGTAGCGGTATGCGGTGGCCTCGGAGACCAGGGCCGCGCGCGCGATGGCGGGCATGGTCACCTCGCCGCCCGTGCCGATGAGTTCGCAGGCGGCTTCGACGATCGCTGTACGGGTGCGCTTCTTCTGATTGGTGCGGCCGGTCTCCGCCTGCGTCGTTGCCACCAGTACGTCCCCTTTCCTGTCCGTCCATCCGCCGTCACCTTATCACTGGCCGCTCTCGTCGTAAGAGTTCACTTGCATGATGACGCCGAACCCTCTAACTTTCTTCGCGAGAGTCAACTCTCACGAAGGAGATGATGATGACCAAGGTTTCCGTGGTAGGTCCGGACGACGGCGAGACGATCCATCTGGGACCGGCACAGATCCGCATCCTCGAGGACGGCAGCACCACCGGGCACCGTCTCGGCATGGCCGAGATCACCCTCGCCCCGCATACCGAAGGGCCCCCGCAGCACCGTCACGCCCAGCACGACGAGGGCTTCTACGTGGTCTCCGGCACCGTGCACTTCACCGTCGGGGAGACGACACATGTCGCACCGGCCGGCACCCTCGCGATGATCCCGCCCGGGGCCCCGCACACCTTCGCCAACCTCGGCGACGAACCGGCGGTGATGCTCAACACCTTCACGCCCGACCTGTACGTGCAGTACTTCCGCGACCTGCGGGACATGATCGCCGGCGGCCGGGAGCTGACCCCGCAGGCGACCGTTCAGGTGATGGGCCGTTACGCCACCGTGGCGGCGACCGACTACGCGTGACGGCGGCGTCAGCAGTCCTCGCCAACCCCCGCCTCCGACAATCGACTTGGAGACTTCCATGACCGGCACCGCCCGCACTGTCACCCTCACCCTCGACTCCGGCGACGTCGACGTCGACCTGAGCTTCACCGACGATGAGCGGGGCAAGGGTCACCCCTTCCTGCTCCTGCACGGCGGCGGCGGTCCGCAGACCGTCGCCGGGTTCGCCGGGCTCCTCGCCGAGCAATGGCCGGCGCGGGTCATCACCCCCGTCCACCCCGGCTTCGGCGGGACCGCCCGGCCCGACTGGCTGACCGACGTGCCCACCCTCGCCCAGGTCTACGTACGACTGCTGGAAGACCTCGGCCTGGAGGACGTCACCGTCGTCGGCAATTCCATAGGCGGCTGGATCGCCGCCGAAACAGCCCTGCTCGGCAGTGACCGGATCAGCAGCGTCGTCCTCGTCAACGCCGCCGGCATCCATGTCCCAGGCCACCCGGTCGCCGACCCCTTCGCCCTGACACCCGCCGAGCTGTCCGCTCTCTCTTTCCACGACGTCGAGAAGTTCCGCATCGACCCCAGCACGTTCTCCGACGAACAGCGCGCGGTCGCGGCCGCCAACATGGCCGCGCTGCAGGTCTACTCGGGCCCGCACACCATGGCCGATCCCACCCTGCGCGAGCGCCTGGCCAAGGTCACTCTCCCGGTCCTCGTCGCGTGGGGCGAGAGCGACCAGGTCGTCGACACCGCGTACGGACGCGCGTACGCCGCCGCCATCCCCGGCGCCCGGTTCGAGCTCCTCCCTCGCACCGGTCACATGCCCCAGATCGAGACTCCCGGGCAACTCCTCCCTCTGGTCTGGGACTTCGCCGAAGCACACGCAACCCATCGGTCCACCAGCTGAGCGCGGGAGCCCACGTGTCCGATCCCGTACGGGGGCGTCGCGCCCCCGTCCTCGCCGTCTGCTGCCTGAGCGTGCTGCTGGTCAGTCTCGACGTCACCGTCCTCAACGTCGCACTTCCCTCGATGCAGCGGTCCCTGGACGCGTCCGTCTCCGGCCTGCAGTGGACGCTCGACGCGTACACCATCGTCCTGGCCTCGCTGCTGACCCTGGCCGGCGCCACCGCCGACCGCGTCGGACGGCGGCGCGTCTTCCAGTTCGGTCTCGTGCTGTTCACCGGCGGGTCGGCCCTGTGCAGTCTGGCGCCCACGACGGGATGGCTCGTCGTCTTCCGTATGGTGCAGGCGGTGGGCGGCAGCATGCTCACCCCCGTCGCCATGGCCATCCTCGCCAACACCTTCACCGCACCACGGGAGCGGGCGCGGGCCATCGGCGTCTGGGGCGGGGTGGTCGGCCTGAGCATGGCGGCCGGGCCGGTCCTCGGCGGGGTACTGGTGGAGTGGGCCGGATGGCGGTCGGTGTTCTGGCTGAACGTGCCGGTCGGGCTGGCCGCGCTGACGCTCACCGCGCTGTTCGTTCCGGAGTCCCGCGCGCACACGGCCCGACGCGCCGACCCCGTGGGCCAGCTGCTGGTGATCGTCCTGCTCGGCGCACTGACGTACGCCATCATCGAGGCGCCCGGAGAGGGCTGGACCGCTCCGATCGTGGCCTGCCTGATCATGGCAGCGGGCGCGCTGGCCGTCTTGATCCCGTACGAGAACCGGCGCGCCGAACCGCTGATCGACCCGCGGCTCTTCCGCAGCGCGCCTTTCAGCGGGGCCACCGCGACAGCGGTCCTCGCCTTCGGCGCGCTCGGTGGCTTCCTGTTCGCCAATACCCTCTACCTGCAACGGGTGGTGGGACTGAGCGCCCTGGGCACCGGGCTGCACCTGCTGCCGATGGCGATACTGTCCCTGGTGTGCCCGCCGCTGTCCGGGCGGATCGTGGGCAGCCGCGGCCCGCGGATCCCCCTTGTCCTCGCGGGGGCCGGTATCGGCGCCAGCGGTGTACTGGCCGTCGCCGTCACCCGCTCCGCCCATCCCTCGGACATCCTGCTGTACGTCATATACGGACTGTTCGGTCTCGGCTTCGGCTTCGTCAACGCACCGATCACCTACACGGCGGTGTCCGGTATGCCGCGCGCCCAGGCCGGCGTCGCCGCCGCAGTCGCCGCGACCAGCCGTCAGGTCGGATCCTCGCTCGGCATCGCGGTGATCGGCGCCGCGGTCGCATCCGGCGCGTGGCCTACGGCCTGGTGGATCATCGCCGGGTGCGGGGCGGCCATCCTGGTACTGGGCACCGTCACCTCCGGCCGCTGGGCCGCCGCCACCGCAGAACGTGTCGCCGCCCAGCTCAAACCCAACCCGCCGCGCGCCAAGGCGGACACCCCCGGGTGACCGTCACCGGTCTCACCGCCCTTCGCGAGCTGCAAGTGCACGTTCGACACAGTTGCCGCGTGCCGGATTCTCACCGGAACGTTGATCGCCTGGGTCGCTGGTGTCGACATGTGGCCCGCGCAACCTGCTGCGAGCGACGATCCGGCCCTACCGGCCGTCATACGAGGGCTCTAGCGTGCTCTTGCCAAACGTCAACGCGATCCACGGACCTCCAGTTCTGCCGACTCCTCGCGCAGCCATCATCGGCCCGGCACCGGACGCGGTCGCCCCAGACCCGGAGGCGACGGAAACAGCGTTGCTGAACGTCCCTGGGAACTGGGCGCCGAAGTTCTCGACTGGTTCGCCTGGAGCCCGATCCCGAGGGTGGCTCGTCCATCACCTCCGGCGTGCCGCTGGCATCACGGCCCAGGTCAGCACGCCGCCGAACCAAAGCGGCGTGTTCGCAGAACGTGCCCGTCCAGAACCTGTCGGGTGACAATGCTCCTCAGGCGATGTCGTGGATGTTGTGCTCGGTCAAGTCGGATGCATGCCGGGCGACAGTGCGGTAGTCGGCGTCGTCGTGCAGGACGGCCAGACCGTGGTGGGCCGCGGTGGCGGCGATGACGAGATCCACCGCCGAGGCACTGCGATGCCCCCTGGCCTGAGCCATACGCTGTTGCACCGCGCCGATCCAGCGCCCCGCGTTCTTTGGCACCGACACGTCGGGGTAAAGATCGGTGAACATCTCCGTGATCTCGTCGTACTCGCGTCCGTTCCGGGCACCGTGGAGGAACTCGGTGCGTTGCACGTAGCAGGATGCGATGGCCCCGGCGTCGATCGCGACGTACCAGGCTGCTTGCAGTTTTGGATCCCGGAGCAGCCGGACCAGGCCGGACGTGCCGAGCAAGTAGATCACCGGCTGTGCTTCTCCGCCCGGTGCGGAGGCTCGGCGTCCTCGACGGCGCCCCACTCACGCGCACGCTCGAAGTGACGACTGATGCGCGCCGCACGCTCCTGCTGCTCGGCGTAGAAGTGCAGAGCGAGATTGACCGCCTCCTTCTTGGTCCTGACCTTGGCCAGAGCCATGGCCCGTTCCGGGGCGTCGTCATCGATGTCGATCTGGGTCACGGACATGTGGCACCTCCCGCGCAATGCTGGGGATGTACATAGAAGAATCTGTCACCAACATCGACGATTAGTGCAGTTCAGCGGCCGTCCGGTCGCGCAGGCGCCGTCGCTTCCCAAGCTGAGAGCGCGAGTTCGATTCTCGTCACCCGCTCCATGAAGAAGGCCCAGGTCACAGACCCGGGCCTTTTTGCCGTCCATGGACAGCCCGGCCCGGACCATGGTGTCCTTGCGCGTGGCGCCGGAGCGGGTCGAAGCCGATGGACAGTCCCCGACGACGGTGCGTGGGCACGCGAGTCGGCAGGACTCGCCGTCGTCGGTACAGACTGCCGTGAACGCCTCGACGAACTTCTCCTCGCCGGCGACGGGCCGCATGCCGGGTAATCCTGCGGCGTGGCCCTCGTCACCCCGGTCGAAGCCCGAGACCGGGGGGCGGCCGGAGGAGTCCCGGACTTTTCGTCCGGGCCCTGTGCGCGGTCGCGTCGGAGGTCGGCTCTAGGATTGGCCGACCCGCAGCGCTCTGCGAGCGGCGCTGAAATGGCGTGGGTGGCGGGGCATTTGGTTTCTTTGGGGGGATTCATCGAGTGAGACTTCGCGTTGTTCTGCCTGCTCTGACAGCCGGTGCACTGCTGACAGCCGTACTGGCCCTTCCGGCAACCGCCGCCGACTCCGCGACATCTGTGCCGCACGAGTCGGAGTCGGGTGCCACCGCGAGCCCGTCCGTCGCTGCGAGCCCGGGGCCAGCGGACACACCAACGAGCCCCGCGGCCGCCACACCGACCGACACCGCCGGCCCGGTCCCGTCCGGGACCGCGACGTCCGCCCCGACCGAGAGCAGCCCGGACCCGCACCAGTTCGAGGTGTACGGAGTCGGCAACTCCTGGTCAGACCACTGGAAACTCTCACTGTCCGTCTACAGCGCCACCGCGACGGTCACGGGCATCACTGCCCGCTACCGGCCGCACGGGGCGCCCGCGGACGCGCCCGACGCCGCCACGACGTCGGACTTCGTGCCCAATCCCTACTACGGCGGTCAAGTCTCGGCCGACCGGCCCGCCCTTCCCGCCATGGGCGTCTACGACGTCTCCGTGGACGTGACGGACAGCTCGGGAAACGTCGAGCACTTCCCCGACGCCGGCGAGTTCACCTACGCGGCGCAGGTGTCCGTCGGGAAGCTGGCGTCCGACCGGAGTTCCGTGGACTACGAGCACCGCTCGTACACCGTCTCCGCCCCGATCACCGTCACCGACCCCAGCACCGGCGCGGTACTCGACCCGGCCGGTGTGTCGGTTGCCCTTGCCGACCCGGAGGCCGGGGTCCCGTCGGAAACGGTCGCGGTCGCCACCGCGCGGGCGGACGGGCGGGTAGCCGCAGCGGTCACGGTGAAAGATCGTGTCACCTACCGGACGGCCGGTGCCGACGGCACCGCCATCGCGGGATACCCGTATTTCCTCGACACCGGCGATCAGACCACGCTCACCGTGCCGGCGACGGCGGAGACCACCCGGATCCGCATCCTGAGCAAGACCGACGTCGACGTTCCCAAAGGCGGCCGCACCACGATCACCGGGGTGCTCGAACGGAAGGTCGGGTCCACCTGGGTGGGCACGCCGGACCAGAAGATCTACACCATGGGCCCGGCGTCCTTCTCCGCCACGGTCAAGACCGCCGCCACCGGCACCTTCGCCGTCAGCACCGGCACCGCCGGTGCGTACTATTTCAACAACTACTGGGACTATGATCCCTTCCTCCTGACCGCCGACAGTGACGCGACACCGGTATATGTGCACGTTCCGTCACCCAGCCGCGTCACTCCGTTCCACGTCAGCGAGGACGAGTACGGCGAGGCGGTGATCGACGGCCATCTGGACCTGCACGGGGCGGAGTTCGCGAGCGGTACGCACTCCATGACGATCCAGTACTCGTCCAACGGCAAGACGTGGCACACCGTCGGCAGCACCCGGATCGGCCGATCGGGTCTCGCCGGCGATGAGTTCATGACCTACGCGACCTACGACGGCCAGGCGAACGGCTACTGGCGGGCATACTTCCCGGGCACCCCGGACTACTCGCCCTCCTACAGCGCGGCGGTCAAGATCTACCGCACCCCCACCCGCGTCACCGGCGGCAAACCCAGCCATACCACGGTGCGCAAGAACACGTACGTAACGTTCGGCGGCCATCTTCAGCAGCGCAGTTCGTCCGGCGCCTGGTCCGGCATCTCCCATACCTACGCCTACCTGGAGTTCCGGGCCGCGGGGAGCAAGACGTGGCACTACGTCACCCGCGTGAAGACCGACACCAAGGGCACCTACCACCTGAGCGGCAAGGCAACTCACGGTGGCACCTGGACTGTCGTGTGGTTCACCTCCGACAGCCACCACATCGACTCCAGCGGCCCGGAGACGTACGTCCACGTGCACTGAGTTCTTCCTCGGGCCGAAGCCCGAGGAACAACTGCGGGATCCAGCACCGCGGCGAGGCCGGCCGGCCCACTGCCGCCGCGGTGCTGCCGCTGCTCGGCGACTCGGAACAAGGGCACCAGCGCCGGGAGGCTCTGCTGGTCCCCCCGGCGGTGGCGCTGGAGCCCTTTCCGCCAGCTCAGGCTTCCGGAGGCCGCCCGCCTGTCAGCCGCTCGGGGGAGTGCCCCGCACCTCTGAGCCGACGGCGTGCCCGTAGCGTGCCCCTATTGGGGTGTTGCAACGACCGCTGGAACGGAAGCGTGGACCCGGGGGGTTCTTTGTTGTCCAGGCCCGTGGGCTGGTGCCGCACCACTAGCGCATCATCAGCCCGCTGACGGCTGTCGGGGCCGGCGGTCCTTGTTGTGTGCGCAACAGGCGTGGCCGACCGATCAGCTCGGCCAGGCATCGGCAACCGTGCCGTCGGTCAGAGTCGTCTTGACCAGGCCGAAGGAAACCGCCATACGCCCTGCCTCCCCACGACGGCAAGTCTCCCTCTTGCCCGTTCCGTCCGACCGCATCCCATCGCCATTTGCTGCGTTTTGCAGACACGCCGACGTTGTGACGGCCGGGCATACCGCAAGTGCAGCCAACCCGCGGAGGGCAATGGCTTCGTGCTTGGCCAACGGGAGTGGTGGCGGTCGGCGAGAGAGGGAAGCGGTACGTGCCGGGTGGTCGGGTGCGCCGGGTTCAGGGTGTGTTCGGTGGGGGTGTGGCGTTGAGGAGGCGGGAGACCAGGAGTTCTGGGTGACCCGTGGGGGGGTGGGGCGATGCCGAAGATCGCGCGTAGGTAGAGCGGTGCGATGAGTTGGTCGAGGATCTGTTCCAGGGGCGGGGGTTCTCGCCGCGGGCCGTCGCCCGGTCTCGGATCTTCTCGATGGAGGCGATCCGGCGCTGGAACTGCTGTGCGCGCTCGCCCTGCGCGGTGGCGCTGCCGGACGTGGACAGGGCGACGGCGCGGATGAGGAGCAGGCCCTCCGGTGTGCGGATGCTCGCCACGCCGGCTTCGGCCCAGGCACGGATTCCTGCGGGCGTCGAACCACTACCGGTCGGCGGAGTTCTTCCTGCACGGCCACCCCTGCGGCCCGCGCCACGACCACGCCTACGCCCGTTCCGTGGAGTGCTTCAAGGCCGCTGCGGCCCTCTACACCACCCCGCCCATCGAGACCGTCGAGATCCCCTGCGAGAACACCACCCTGCCGGGCTACCTGTACCGCGTCGACGACTCCGGGACGCCCCGCCCGACCCTGATCATGCACAACGGCTTCGACGGCACCGCGGAGGAGATGCACTTCTTCGGCGCGACGGCCGGCGTCGAACGCGGCTACAACGTGCTGGTCTTCGACGGCTCCGGCATGCCAGGGCCCCGCCACCGCGAGGGCCCGGTCTTCCGCCCCGACTGGGAGAACGTCGTCTCACCCGTCGTCGACTTCGCGGAGACCGTCCCCGAGATCGACAACGACCGCATGGCGCTGCTGGGCCTCAGCATGGGCGGCGTCCTCGCTCCCAGGGCCGCCGCCTTCGAGCACCGCCTCGCCGCGCTGATAGCCGTCGACGGCCTCTACGACCTCGGCCAGGTCTCGGTCCGCAACATCCCCGGCACCCGCCAGGAGGCCGAACGGCTCTTGCGCGCCGCGTCCGCCCCCGAACTCGACGCGGCCCTCGAACAGCTCATGGCCAAGGATCCGGTCTCGCGCCGGGCCATCAACCACGGCATGTACGTCATGGGCGTCGACACCCCCCGCGCCTTCAACGCTTCCTACCTCGACTACACCGTTGCCGGCGGCATCTCCGAACAGATCCGGTGCCCCACCCTGGTCTGCGACGCCGTGGAGGACATGTTCTTCACGGGCCAGCCCGAACAGCTCTTCGAGCATCTGACCTGCCCCAGGACCCTCATGGTCTTCAGCACCGAGGAAGGCGCCGGAGCACACCGCCACCCCGGTGCCGTGCGCCTGGCCCAGGCCCGCATCTACGACTGGCTCGACGGCACCCTCAGGGCCGGTCAGCCGAGGTAGCCCTCCAGCGGTCGCGCTGACGGGGACGCCGTGGACACCGGCGACCTTCACGGCGAGGAAGAATTTGATCAACGGAAGGGCATCGCACGGCCGATGCTTGACCCCGCCATTGCCTGGGCCGTGTCGACGGCGGCGGAGCGGCTCCTCGCTTGATCGGTCGTGTCTGTGGAGTGCCTATGCTTGGCGGACTTCTTTGATTTGAGGGGGAGTTGCAAGTGACACGACGGAGATCGCTCGCTTTCGTCGGTGTTGCCGCGCTGGTACCGCTGGCCGCCTCCGCCGTCTCCGCGCAGGCGGCGTCGGGCTCGCTGACGGTCACCACGCTGGGGCGGCACGGAGCCAAGGTCTCGACGACGGTCACGGTCGTCGCCGTGCCGTCCGGCCAGACGTACAGCGTCAAGTCGGGGAAGCGGATCAGCCTGCCGGCGGGGCGCTACCTCGCGATGACCGACATATACGAGAGCGCCACCGACGGACTGGGCACCGACACCATCGGCGCGCAGGTCGTGACGGTGTCGGGCAGCAAGTCGGTGACGCTCGACGCGCGCAAGGGCAAGGCCGTCAAGGTGTCGCTCGACACGCCCGCCGACGTGACCGACCCGCCGCGGATCAGCGCGCAGGTGTGCGCCGCCGACATGGACATGCCCTCTGCCTTCAGTGCGGGCGGCTGGAACGACGAGGGCGCCCTCTACGCCATCCCGAACTCCTCCAAGCTGCTGCAGTTCGGGTATCTCGCGCAGTGGTCCGGCAAGGACAGCTATGTCGCCGTGAAGAAGACCACGGGCATCCCGGCGGCGCCCGGCGGGTCGTTCAAGCGGTCGGGGCTCGCGACGATGCGCTTCTCGGTGCGCGCCGGGACGCAGATGGGCACTCAGGTCGACACCGCGCTCCAGGTGGCGCCGAAGACCGATGACTGCACGACCGACCTGATGGCGCAGGTGCGCGACGACAACGCGCCGTACAGCGCGACCGTCCATGTGACTCCCGGGACCTGGCAGCCGCGCGACGACATCTTCGGCAGCAACGGCGACGACGTCAGCGGCGGCTTTCCGAACCCCAGGACTGTGAAGGCGGGGCAGAGCCTCACCCAGTCCTTCGGCCGGGCCGCGTGGGGCCCCATGCACAATCTGCCGCTGCTCGGGCAGAAGTCGGTCACCTTCTCCCCGGACGCCATGATCGGCGACCTCGACATCGGCGGCACCTGGGGCGACATAACGAAGGAGACGGTGGTCCTGTCCAAGGGCAGCACCACCGTCAAGAAGCAGACTCTCACCGACTGGCGCACCGGGCCCGCCGAGTTCGCCGCCCCTGTCCGCTCGGCCGGCTGGTACCGCCTGACCGTCGACGCCCTTCGTTACCGCCCGGGCATCACCTTCCCGGCCGGCATGCTCTCGCCGCGGGCGACCCTCGACTGGCACTTCAAGGTGGCCGACCCGGCCAAGGCGATCGTCGCACCGGTCTTCCTGACCCGCTTCCTGCCCACCGGTCTGAACAGCCACAACCAGGCCGCGCCGAGCAGCACCACGACGGTCGGCGTGAGCGCCGGGCGTGCCTCCCAGGGCCCCGACACCAAGCTCACCAAGGTGACTGCCAAGTCCGTCCGGGTCTGGTCGTCCGCCGACGGCGGCAAGACCTGGCAGGCGGCGACCGTCAAGCACTCCGGGTCGGCCTGGCAGGCGTCCGTCCACAACCCGGCCTTCGGCGCGGTCGCCCTGCGCTCGGAGGTGACGGACTCCGCCGGGGACCGCTCGGTGGAGACGGTGTACCGGGCGTACGCCATCGGCTGAGGGTTTTGCTCCCTCGATATTCCGACAGCCCGGAGGAGCCCTGCCTCCGGGCCGCGCCCGACTGACAGGGTCCGCCGCTGCTTCGTGTGCTCGTGCAAGGCCGTCTCGCCGGCAGAGGTCCTGCGGGGTGCTCCGGAAACGGCGAGCCGGCCGTGGGCCAGGGTGTCGGCGGAGGTCTTCTGCCGCCAGACGACTGCCTGGCCGGAACCGGAGATGTCGCCCGCGCCGGGCACGGAGGTCGTCCGCGGACGCGGCGACGGCCGCGACAGCGGTGCCGGCCTGGTGCACGGCGAGCGCTGTGAGGGCGGCTGCCGGGACAGCGAGGAACCGGCGTCTGAGGGGAGGCACGGCGGCCCGATCTCTTCACGCAGACGGTCACCGACTCCGACGGGCGCACCGCCACCGCGACCGATCCGATCACGGTCGGCGCGGCCTTCGTCGCCCACGGTCCCGTACGGCTGCTGGACACCCGGTACGGGACGGGCGCGCCCAAGCGGGCCGTCGGCGCGGGCGGTGTGGTCCGGCTGAAGATCCTCGGCGTGGGCGGCGTCCCGGCGTCCGGGGTGACGGCGGTGACCCTGAACGTCACCGACATGGGTGCCACGGCGTCCAGTTACGTGTCGGTCTACCCGGACGACGCCGCCCGCCCGAGCGCCTCGAACCTCAACTTCCGTGCCGGGCAGGTCAATCCGAGCCTGGTCACCGTCCGGGTGGGCGCCGACGGCTACGTCGACCTCTACAACGCGCACGGCAAGGTGAACCTCATCGCGGACGTGGAGGGCTACTACACCACCACCAAGCCCAGCACCGACGACGAGTCCATGACCGGCCTGGCCATGGTGACCCCGACCCGGGTGCTGGACACCCGCAACGGCACCGGGGCGGCCAAGGGCGCGGTCGGGCCGCGCACCACCACGACCTTCACCTTGCCGAAGTACGCCCGGGGCGTGGCGACCGTCGGCGCCGTCCTCAACGTCACCGTCACAGGAGGCACCAGCAGCGGCTACATCACCGTGGACTGCGGCGGTCCCACCACTCCGTCCACATCCAGCCTCAACTACCGGGCCGGACAGACCGCCTCCAACCTGACCGTCCCCTGTGTGAGCGCCGGCAAGGTCCACATCTACAACAGCGCCGGGCACGTCCAGCTGATCGCCGACCTCCAGGGGCTGTACACCAACGAACTGGCGGGCGGGGCCGACGACCCGGTCGCCCCCCACGGCGGGCCGTTCGTGGCGACCGCGCCCACCCGTTTCCTCGACACCCGCACGGGCCTGGGCGCGTCCGCAAAGCCGCTGGGTGCGAACGGCACCCTCACCGTGAAGCTCACCAAGGTCCCGGCGGGAGCCACCGCCGTACTGGTCAACCTCACGGGCGTCGCCCCGACCGCCGCCACCCACCTGACCGCCTACGGCGACGGCACCCTGCCGACCGCGTCGAACGACAACCTCACCGCGGGCCAGACCCGCCCGGTCCTCGCCGTGGTCCCGGTCGGGACCGACGGCTCCATCCGCATCCACAACGCGCTCGGCTCGGTCGATGTCGTCGCCGATCTGGAGGGCTACTACGGCTGAGGCAGAAGCCCCCCAGCGTAAAGGCCGCTAGGGTGCGGCCTCTTGCCTGGGGGCTTGCCTGGAACATCATCCGAGCGGCGGGTCCATGACCCGCCACGCGACGCTGCCCGCACGCGCCTCTCCAAGCCTTCACCCAGCGCGCCCGGAGAGGTCCCGCATGGGCAGACGCGTGCTCGTACGAGGCGCCACCGCCACCGGCCCGCTGACGGCCGGCGGCGTCTGGGGCAGCAGCAAGGACGTCACCGCCACCGACACCGACGAGGAAACGGCATCCCTGTGCACTCGCGACGGCGCGCTTCAACCGGCATAGGAGTCCTGGCCTCCAGCACAGGGAAGCGACACCACAGATGCGTTGCGCGCCTCCGTGCCCTTAGCGTGCCCGTAAGGGCGGCCAACCACGGTCAACAGGAGTGCGATCCGACCGGAACAGCCACTTTGGCACAGGGCATCTCCGCAGGTCAGAACCAAAGGGGCCAGTCAAGCGCCGTCGCTTCCCAAGCTGAGAGCGCGAGTTCGATTCTCGTCACCCGCTCCAGAATTGAGGCCCAGGTCCGAGACCTGGGCCTTGTTCGTTGTCCAGTCCGGTAGGTGGCACACCACGACCGCATCACGGAGCGGCATTCCTGGACGAACGGCCTGCCCGGGGCACGTACGAGTAGCGGGACCGCTCAACCAATGTCAGACCCCTGCGGAATCATGACGCTCTGAAGCCGGGTCGACCTTGCTGGAGGGGCACGTGGTGAATGCCGACCTGATACGGGACCTCGGCAGGTCAGACCGGTACGAGGCAGCAGCAGACGCGTTGGTCACGTTCGGCGCCGACGGGGTGGAGCAGTTGGTGCGGGAGGTGATGGACGCGGAGTCCCCGGTGGACTGGCGGCCGATCACCGCCGTACTCGGGCGGATCGGGGAGGCAGGGTTCGACGGTCTGCTCCAGGGGCTCGTCTCCGCGTCCACCGAGGAGTCCCGCAAGCGAGTCGGCTTCGCGTTCTCCCAGCTCGGCGTGGCCGTTCTCGACCGTTACACCGCAGCCCTCGCCCACCCCGCGCCGCTCGTGCGCCGTCAGGCCGTCCGTGGGATCGAGCACTGCGGCGAGGCCGGCCAGTCGGCCGCCGTCCTGCTGCCGCTGCTCGGCGACCCGGACCAACAGGTCGCGCGGCAGGCCCAGGACACTCTGATCCGAACAGGCGAGCACGTGCTTCCGCTGCTCCGGCACGTCCGGGAGCGGGGGCCGGGCCGGCAGCGGGCGCGGGCGTTGACCGTACTCGCCGAACTCGGTGGCGAACCGGCGCTGTCGCGCGCCGACATGGCCGCGATCGAGCGACTCATCCGCATCAAGCTCCGAGACGATCGCCCCGAACCGCTGTGGGCCTGCTGGAACTACTGGATGGCCGTCCCCAGCGGAGACCAGGCCGGGATCATGCGCGTCCTCGGCCTGACCGCCGCACGGCCCGTGACCTTCGCGCTCGGCAACGACATCGTTGACGCAGACGGCCACGGCTGCGACATGGACGAACACACCGGCTACGAACGGGTCTTCGTCACCCCGGAACTCGATGGCTGGACCCTCGTCCTCGGCGCCTGGTGCGACCCGCACGGTCAGGAGCGCCGTGAGGACGTGCTGCGTCTGTGCACCGAACTCAGTGCCCGTTACGGCCGGGCCCAGGCGTACTACTACGGCGGCCAGGGCGACGGCTCCGCCTGGCTTGTTGCCGAGCACGGCACGGTGATCCGGCGTTACGGCGAAACCGGCGAGGCGGAGGACGAGTTGCTGACGCTCGGCGAGCCGCTGCCGTACGAACGAGCACGCCGCACGGAACTGGGTCTGCACCCCGACTGGGACCCTGCGCAGGAGAGTGAGGACGACGAGGACGAGTGGCGGTGGACCGCTCACGACCTCGCCCCGGACATCGCCCGCTCCCTGGGCGCCGTAAGCCCACTCGACGTCACTGCCGACACACCGTCACGCGGCACCGGCGTCATCGCCCTGACTCCGTACGGTGTCGCCCACGGCGTACCGGCGGGCGCCTACCGCATCTGAGTCACGGCGGCAAGGATCGGCGCCGATGCTCCGTGCTCGACAATCCCTGCCCTCGATGTGCTCCCGCAACGGCGTCCTTCCGGCCGGCGCCCGCTTCCCGTGCTCGTCCGCCCGCCGACCACCTCGAAGGGCTCTCGACGTCTCGGAACCGACGGCGTGCCCATAGCGTGCCCATAAGACCGGTAAACCACGGTCAACAACGGTGCGATCCTGTACTCCAGGGCGTCACACCAGAGCACGTATGCCCAGGTCAGAGGCCATCCGGCTCCGCAAGCGCCGTCGCTTCCCAAGCTGAGAGCGCGAGTTCGATTCTCGTCACCCGCTCCAGAGGGAAACCCCCAGGTCAGTGGCCTGGGGTTCGCTCATTTTCTCGCGGGAGCAGGCATGTGACCGCGGGGACCCTGCCTCACAGCGGGAAGTCGGGGAGCACCCGGAATGTCTTGTGGCGGCCCAGCGGGCGTACGGCCCGGAAGTCGCGTCGGTCGAGGGTGAGGAGCGCGTCCGTGTCGTAGTCGGCGGCAAGTGCCACGTTCACCGCGTCGGCAAGGTCGAGATTCAATGCCCCGGTAGCGGCCGCGGAGGGACTGGGCCGCGCCCAGGTGGTCCTCCGTGATCTCCGGCAGGACTACCCGCCCCGGCCGATCCAGCGCCGCAGGTCGTCCACTGCACTGAGGTGGGCCTCCCTGTCGAGATCACGCGCGGCGACATGATCCCGCTCGGCCAGCAGGAGTGGGGACATGACCAGCAGGCCGGCCGCCATGATCGCCTCGTTGGCCGCCACGTGGTCCTGGTGAACCGAGTCCAGGGCCGCCAGGAGGCCGGACGTGTCCGCGATGTCAATGATCACGCGGCGGTTCCGGAATCCGGGTCGGTCTCGCGTCGCTGAAACCCCTGATGCCCGAAATGGGCATCAGGTATAGCGTGAAAGCGGGTCGGCACACTCTCACGTGCGACCGGCCTGGAAGGGCGACCCCGGTGTGTATACGCCGGGGTCGTTGGAGATCGGCCGACGCGTCATCGGAAGCAGGGCAGGGCAGGGCAGGGGCGCGGGTAGCGGTGCGGCGGTGGAAGCGATCCCCGTGGACACCGAGACCGCGACCAGCAGGCCATGGACACCGTCGGTCCGGTTCGGTCAGACCGGTACTCCGGGCCTGGCCCGTTCACCGGCCTGGCCCGTTCACCGGTCGGCCCTGTTCACCGGCCAGCGCGTCCATGGCCCCGTCGGCCCCGTCGGCCCCGGCGTCTTGTGGCGGCCGGCATGTGGGGCCGACATGCCGCCCATGGCGTAATCGGCTCGTCGGACCGGTCGGCGATGCAAGCCTGGACCGGTCGGCAGCGTCGTGCCACGCCGATCGCTGACGGCTGCCGGATGGATCCGAGAGGGGCGGGGTGCGCGTTGCGTCGGGGCACCATGAGTCGGGATACGCGGTCGGGTGCTGAAGGCGCCGGCGCCGTTCCGGCCGTCACCGCCCCGCACCGGCCGCGGTTCGAGGAGGCCGGGGCACCCGGCCGCCTGGCGGACACCGCGTGGACACGGCCGCCCCATGAGTTCCCCAGGTAGCTCGCGCCCCGGGATGAAGGGAAGCAGGCAGCGATGACGGACGGTGGGAACAGGCCGGGCGGGATCGGGGTGGACCGGTCGGAGGGGTTCGGCGAACGACTGCTGGGTGTGCTGCTGGACCGGGCCCACGAGATGCCGCCGGAGTTGATCGCCCCACTCGTCGCGGAAGAGGTGGCCAGGGTCGGGGGGCGGGAGGTCTCCATTCTCCTGCAGGACTACGAACAGGTGCTGCTGGTGCCGCTGCCGGGCCGGAGGCTGAGGGTCGGGGGCCCCGAGTCGGTCGAGGACTCTCCCGCCGGTGAGGCGTTCCTGAGCCGCAGAACGGTCGAGGTACCACAGGACGGCAGTGTGCGGATGTACCTGCCGCTGCTGGACGGCAGCGACCAGATCGGGGCGATGGCCGTCACCATGGACAGGGTCGATGACGACGACCGGCGACTGCTCCGCAGACTCGCGGGTCTGGTCGCGGACATGATCGTCACCAAGGACGCCTACACCGACCTGTTCTTCCAGGCCCGCCGCAGCGCCCCGATGAGTGTGGCCGCGGAGATCCAGTGGTCGTTGCTGCCCCCGCTGTCGATGACCGTGCCCCAGGTCGAGGTGGCCGGAATCCTGGAGCCCGCCTACGACGTGGCCGGCGACAGCTTCGACTACGCCCTCAACGGCGACATCCTTCACGTGGCCATGATCGACGCGATGGGCCACGGACTGGATGCCGCGACCATGGCGACGGTGGCCATCGGCGCCTATCGCCACACGCGACGGGCCGAGACGGATCTGTCCCGGGTGTACGCGTTCATGGACAGGGCCATCAACGAGCAGTTCGGCCAAGACCACTTCGTCACCGCGCAGATGATGGTTCTGAACATCGCCACGGGCCGGCTGCGCTGGGTCAACGCCGGCCACCCGGCTCCGTTCCTGATCCGTGGCCGCGCCGTGGTGGACCGGCTGGAGAGTCCCACCACGTTGCCGGTCGGCTTCGGTGGTGAGGAGCCGGTGGTCAGCGAGCGGATGCTGCGTCCCGGGGACCGGCTGCTGTGCTTCACCGACGGCCTGATCGAGGAGCACCTGGCCGGCGGGGAGCAGTTCGGTGAGGAGCAGCTCGTCCAGTGGACCAACCGGATCCTCCGCGACCGCACCGAGGTACGGGCGGTGGTGCGGGCCCTCTCCCATGCTCTGAAACAGGAACGCGGCGGCACCACGACCGACGACGCGACCATCTTCCTCATCGAGTGGCGAGGCGGCGACGCCGACCATCTCACCGCCCTCGACTGAGTCCGCGTCGAGGTCGGCCGGGCCGTCGGCGAGGGACGAGGAACGCCGCCCGGTTGGGTGCGACGGAGCCGGCACGGCGGATGCCGGTGTCGACGACGAGGATCCGAGCCACTCGTTCCGTGTCCAGACCCCCTCGTAGGGACCAGGTCAGCGGCGAGGAGCACCAGCCGTTCTCGCCGCCGACCGTCTCGACCGTCTCGACCGCCTCGACCGCCCTCGACCGCCCTCGACCGGGCGGGCTGAGGCCCGCCGCTCCAAGCTCGAAGCGGCCCGCAGGACTGGATTCCGTGGTGGGTCAAAGGGCGCCCGGCAGACCGGCGAGCAGGTGGAGACGCTCGGCGTCGAGGCTGCCTTCGGCCGCGGTGCAGACCATGAGCGCGGGGCCGGGGTTGCCCGGTATCGGGTAGGCGTCCCAGTCCAGGTTCAGTTCGCCGACCTGGGGGTGGTTGAGGCGCATGTGGCCGCGGGTCGGTTCCGCCACGTCGTGGAGGGCCCACAGTGCCGCGAACTCGTCGCTGCGGAACGCGAGTTCACCCACCAGCTCGACCGCACGCGGATGGCCCGGATCGGCGGCGACCTGCGTGCGCAGCATCCCGATCAGCTCCGCGACGGTGGCCGCCCGGTTCGGGCACGCCCGGTCGGCTCCGGGGTGCAGGAACAGCGCCAGCAGGTTCCGCTCCCGCTGCGGCTGCCGGGTGAACTCCCCCAGCAGGGCGCCGCCGAGCGGGTTCCAGGCCAGCACGTCCAGGAAACGGCCGACGACCAGAGCGGGCGAGGTCATGGCACGCAGCAGTCGTAGCGTGGTGTCGGGTACCTCCTCCGGCTCGTACGAACGCGGCAGGCGGGCCGGGATGCGTGCGGCGGCGGCGAGGCTGTGCAGGTGACGGGTCTCCTCGGCGGAGAAGCCGAGGGCGCGCGCGAGGGCGTCCAGGACCTGTTCGGAGGGGCGGACGTCGCGTCCCTGCTCCATGCGCTGGTAATAGTCCGGGCTCACCCCGGCCAGCAGCGCCACTTCCTCCCGCCGCAGCCCGGCGACGCGCCGACGCGGGCCGGGCTCCAAGCCGACGTCCTGTGGTCGCAGCCGGGTTCGGCGGGTGCGCAGGAACTCGGCGAGTTCGCGTCGGGGATCGTCGCTCATGGCGGGGGAGGAGCCGGTCACGGCGCCAGTATGCCGTCGGCACGGCCCGCGAGGGTGGGTCTGCCAGACCCAGGAAAAGGAGAACGACCGCGATGCGGCGCGCGGGGTCCAGCATCGGACACACCACAGCCGGTCACGGAGGGACAGCGACATGAAGGCCGTTCAGGTCATGAGTTTCGGTACGGCGGACGTACTGCGGATCAATGACGTGGAGCGTCCCGCTCCCGGCGCGGGTGAGGTACTGGTGTCGGTCGAGGCGTCCAGCGTGAACGGGCACGATGTGATCGTCCGGGCAGGGGGGTTGAAGATGGTGTCCGGGCGCCGGTTCCCGATCGGTGTGGGGCTGGACTTCGCGGGCACCGTCGCCGCGACCGGCGCCGGTGTCGCGGGCTACCGGGCCGGGGACCGGGTGTGGGGCATGGTGCATCCCCGGCAGCGGCACACGATCGCGGGGGCGGCCGAGTACGTCGTGGTGTCCGCGGACCGTATCGCGCACGCCCCGGCCGACCTCTCGTCGGTCGAGGCGGCCGCCCTGGTGGTGGCGGGTGCCACGGCGCTGATCGCGCTGCGCGACAGTGTGCGCCTGGCGAGCGGGGAACGGGTTCTGGTCCGGGGCGCGGCCGGAGGCGTCGGCACGGCCGCCGTGCAACTGGCGCACGCCATGGGCGGCCATGTGACCGCGCTGGCCCGCGACCGCCACGCCGAGCTCCTCACCGGCCTGGGCGCCGACGAGGTCCTGGACTACGGCTCCACCACCTCGGACCGGATCGGGCCGTTCGACGTCATCGTCGACACCGTCGGCTCGGAACTGCACTGCTACCGAGGCCGGCTGGACAGGGGCGGCCGGATGGTCACCGTGGGACTGTCCCCGTCGGCCCTGGCCGCGATCGCCGCGTCGAGCGTGCACGGTTCCCGCCGCATCCGCACCTTCAGCGCCAACCCCGAGACCCCCGTGCTGCGCGAGGTGGCCGGCCTCGTCACGTCAGGGGCGCTGCGCCCGGTGATCGACAGGGTGTACCCGCTCGCGGACATCGCCGCGGCGCACCGGGCGTTCGAGCGCGGCGGCGTCGTGGGCAAGCACGTGGTGACGGTGCCGCGCGGTTCCGTCTGACGGAGCCCGGTCAGCGGGGTGTGGCGCGCAGGTCGATGCCACGGTCGTGGGCGTCGCCGCTCACGATCCGGGTCGCCGTCCGTGACAGCAGTCGCCGGTCGGTTTCACGTCGAAGGAGGTCACAGCGCTGCGACCGGACGGACCCGGCGGCAACAGTGCGGCCCGGGAGAGCAATTCCTGTGGTCGGGAAGTGAGAAATCGACACGGCGCACGAGAAATATTCCTGAGGCGGGAGACGGCCGAGAATTGCTCACCGCGTGGGGTCGCCCACGACGTGCTACTGTCAGTATCAGTTGCAGGTGTGGTTGCCAGAAAGGTTTTTCCGGCGGCTGATCATCACGGCGACACGGAAAGCGCACAGAGCGTATTCCTGACACCGTCTCCGAAGGAGAAACAAAATGGCTACTGGCACCGTGAAGTGGTTCAACGCGGAAAAGGGCTTCGGCTTCATCGAGCAGGACGGCGGCGGCGCCGACGTCTTCGCCCACTACTCCAACATCGCCGCCCAGGGCTTCCGTGAGCTGCTGGAAGGCCAGAAGGTGTCGTTCGACATCGCGCAGGGCCAGAAGGGCCCGACGGCCGAGAACATCGTTCCCGCCTGATGCGTCGACACTGACACGTACTTCGCAGCTGGGGCCCGCACCTTGGGGTGCGGGCCCCAGCTCGCTTTATTTTCAGGGCGATTCAACCCTGGTTTTTCGGCTCGTTCTCGCGATTCTCTGCGCCGTTCGTCTTCACTGCGGAAATTCCTTGATACGCGCCCATGTCGAGGAAGGTTCCACATGAACCGTGCACGTACAACTCGCACACGCGAAACTCGCTCATACGACCGCTCCGGAGCAGGCGCTGGCGTCGGCCGCTCCGGTGTGCAGGGCCGCTCCAAGGGCATCGGAAACCGGCGGGCCGCACAAGGTGAGTTCGCACCGCCGAAGACCATCACCCCGGCGTTGCCCGCGGTCGAGACGTTCGCCGATCTCGCCATGCCGACGCCGTTGCTGGCCGCGCTCGGCCATGAGGGCGTGACCGTGCCGTTCCCCATCCAGGCGGCGACCCTGCCGAACTCCCTGGCCGGCCGTGACGTGCTCGGTCGTGGCCGTACCGGGTCGGGCAAGACGCTCGCCTTCGGCCTCGCGGTGATGGCCCGCACGGCAGGCCGGCGCGCCGAGCCCCGGGAGCCGCTGGCCCTGATCCTGGTACCCACCCGTGAACTCGCCCAGCAGGTCACCGACGCGCTCACCCCGTATGCCCGCGCCGTCCGGCTGAGGCTGGCCACCGTGGTGGGCGGCATGTCGATCGGCAGGCAGGCGAGCGCGCTGCGGGCCGGGGCCGAGGTCGTCGTCGCGACACCGGGGCGGCTCAAGGATCTGATCGACCGGGGCGACTGCCGGCTGCGGGACGTCGCCGTCACTGTCCTGGACGAGGCCGACCAGATGACCGACATGGGCTTCCTGCCCCAGGTCACCGCCCTGCTCGACCAGGTGCGGCCGGAGGGCCAGCGGATGCTCTTCTCGGCGACCCTGGACCGTAACGTCGACCTGCTGGTCCGCCGCTACCTGACCGACCCGGTGGTCCACTCCGTCGACCCGTCGGCCGGTGCCGTCACCACGATGGAGCACCACGTACTCCACGTGCACGACGCGGACAAGCACCGGACGACCACCGAGATCGCGGCGCGGGACGGCCGGGTCATCATGTTCCTGGACACCAAGCACGCCGTGGACCGGCTGACCGAGCACCTCCTCAGCAGCGGCGTCCGCGCCGCCGCCCTGCACGGGGGCCGGTCCCAGCCGCAGCGCACCCGGACCCTCGCCCAGTTCAAGGACGGTCACGTCACGGTCCTGGTCGCCACCAACGTCGCGGCCCGCGGCATCCATGTCGACAACCTCGACCTGGTCGTCAACGTGGATCCGCCCGGCGACCACAAGGACTACCTGCACCGTGGCGGTCGTACGGCCCGTGCGGGGGAGTCCGGCAGCGTCGTCACCCTGGTGACACCCGGCCAGCGCCGCGGCATGAGCCGGCTGATGGCCTCGGCCGGCATCACCCCGCGCATCACCCCGGTGCGCTCGGGTGAGGCGGAGCTGAGCCGCATCACCGGCGCCCAGGCGCCGTCCGGTGTCCCGGTCGTCATCACCGCTCCGGCCGTGGAGCGTCCCCGCCGCACGTCCTCCCCGTCCCGTGGCCGTCAGGGCCGCACCGGCCAGGGCCGGCCCGCCGGCGCTGCGGTGCGCCGCAGGGCACAGCGCCGCACCGCCGTGGACTCGGCGGCCTAGGCGAGGCCCTTCCGCTCCGCCCCCCGTCGGCACTGCTCGACGGCACCTGCCCTGTGGACGGGTGAGGACGGGCGGGCAACCGCCCTCAGGATCCCGGTGGGGGCTCTGTCGACCCGCGTCGACAGAGCCCCCACCGCTGTGTCCTCGTCCGCTCGGACACTCTCGGCCGAGCAGCGGGGCGGGGACAGCGCCTCACTGGTCGAAGTAGCTGAAATCACCCACGGTCCATGCGCTGACGTCCTTGATCGCGACTCGGTACATGCCGCCCGTCTCCGGGATGCCGAGGCTGCCTTGCAGGATCCGGGCGAGATGGAAATGCAGATGCGTGGGATCTCCGCCGTGGCCGGTCCGGTCCCCTCGCGGGCCGCCGGCGAAGACGTCGGAGAACGGGCCGAGGCGGTCCGACTCCTTCAGGACCTCGGCCACCCGCTCCCTCCACACGGCCTCGGGCGCCAGCCGGCCGGTGATGACGGCGCCGCCGACGACCACGGTCAGCGACATCTGATTGCTTCGCTCGGACTCCACCGCGGCGGAGAGGGCGACAAGCAGTTCATCAGGGTTCGACATGAGAGCAGATCCTATTCAGGTGCCTGCGTCGGAGCCGCCCCGCGGCGGGTGAAGCAGCTTCGCGGACGGCGGGAGGCGACTCCTGGCCGAGCGGCGAGGGGTCCGTCCGCCGTGGCGCCGCGCGCGACGGCCTCGGGGCGGCCATCATCGCAGGTGGCAGGATTCCTCTTCTGCCATGGGGGTGAAATCTATCCTTGCCAGGGTAGACATTCCCTCCCGTCGTGGTTATGCTTCTTTACGTAGAACACGGTCGAACGAGACCCGGCAGAAACGAACTGGCGGGTAGCTGTACACGAAGTTCGCAGGTCAGTGCGGCTCTCGAGCCTCGAAGCCAAGGTGTTCCCAGAACGGTGACGGCGCTGGGAGCCGCACTGGGCGGCTCGCACATCAAGGAGCTGCCGCAGCAGTACCGCAGTGCCGATTCATCCAGTGGTTTGTTCAGAGAGGAACGGAGGAGCAGACGCCATCAGGATCGCCCGGTCCGACAAGCACTCGGCCCGGGTACCGCAAGGCCCCGGAATGGATGGTGGTCCCCGGTCAAGCAGCTGCGATCCCCCCGCACCCCGCCCCCTGGCGGGCCGGGTAGCGGAAACAGAAGGTCGGCACAGCAGTAGGGCCGACAGATGGTGTTGAATTTCCTTCGGGGCCTTGGTGCCGTACGGCACCAAGGCCCCTCGACGCGTTGCACAGCGAGGTGACATGACAGCGGACAACCCTCTTAGTGATTTTCTGGACGACGACGACTACCCCGCCTACACGATGGGCCGGGCAGCCGAGATGCTCGGCACCACCCCGGGCTTCCTTCGAGCCATCGGCGAGGCTCGTCTGATCACTCCGCTCCGTTCGGAGGGAGGGCATCGCCGCTACTCCCGCTACCAACTGCGGATCGCCGCTCGCGCCCGCGAGCTCGTCGACAGGGGCACCCCGATCGAGGCCGCCTGCCGCATCGTCATCCTCGAGGACCAGCTCGAGGAAGCTCAGCGCATCAACGCCGAGTACCGTCGTGCCGCGGGTGAGGCGGCCGGCAGCCCCGGTTCCAGCTGATCGCGTGCGCGCGGGCCACCCGGAGCGCTTTGTGGTGGCCGAACGAGCGTACGGGTCGGGTCGGAAGTCCCGCGGTCGGGTGGACACAGCGTCGGCTGTCGCGGGAGCGACGGTATGGAGCTGGGCCGCTGGGCCGGTTCCCGCCCGCCCGGCGCATCCAGACCCCACCACCAGGGCGGCCTCACGGGCGGGCCCGGAAGGGCTGTGCACCGACGCCGCGGTTCGGTACGGCGAGCTCCACCGCCGCGCTGCGATCGCAGCGTGCGGCCGACGCCCAGATCAATGATCAGTTCCGGAGCGGATTCCACTACGAACCCCCAGGTCATCGACCCGGGGGTTGGCTGTGATCGGGAGCTGCGCCTGCGGACCTGCTCGGTCAGCAGGTCGCGGGCGGGATGCTCTGGTCGTACTGGAAGACGTTGTGCGGGTCGTACGCCTCCTTGATCCTTCGCAGTCGGGCGAAGTTGGATCCCCAGTACGCGGTCTCCCAGTCCTGCATGCCGATGTTCGGCACGTTGACGTAGGCGCCGTCCACGTAGGGGCGCAGTGCCTGGCTGAATTCGGCGATCCAGGCCTGGGCCCGCGGGGTCAGCGGGTCGCAGACGCCCGGCTGGTCGGAACGGGTTCCCCAGCCGACGCCGGGCTCGGAGTAGAAGATCGCGTCGCGGTGCGGGAACGCCGTGCCGCCGCGGGGGCTCCTCCTGACCGCCCCCCCGAACGCCTGGGTGAAGAAGTTGCTGTCCTCCGTGGGCGCGTTCCGCATGAACGAGGAGATCACGTCGATCGCCTTGCTCGGGAACGGTTTCCTGGTGAACTGCGAGTAGAACTTCCAGTTCGCGGGTTCCTTGTCTGTCGGGATCTGGAATCCCGAGTACACCTCGCCCCAGTTTCCTACCTGCACCGACACCTGCGGGCTGTCGACCGACAGGATCGGGGCCAGCAGCTTCTTCGCCTCCTCAGGTGTTCCTTCCGCGAGGACCGCGAACAGCAGGATCTGGTTCGGGTGCACTTCGAGCTGGGTGCCGAGACGGTCGTCGGTGTACGGCGCGGTGCGCTGCCAGGCGTCGAAGACCCTGCGCAGGTCGCCGATTCCGTCCCACGTGGCCTGCAAATACGTGACGCTCTTGAGCGGTGCCACCTTGTAGGTGAGGGAGGTGACGATCCCGAAGTTGCCGTTTCCCGCTCCGCGCAGCGCCCAGAGCAGGTCCGAGTGGTGGTTCAGATCGGTCTTGATCACCTTGGCGCACTCGGCGCCTTCCGCGATCACGACCTCGGCGCCGATCAGGCTGTCGCAGGCCATGCCGAGCCAGCGGGTGAAGAAGCCCAAGCCGCCGCCGAGCGTCGCCCCGGCCAGGCCCACGCTGCCTTCGGTGCCGGTCGTCACCGCGAAGTTCTGCTTCGCGAGCGTGGTCACCGCTTCCAGCTGGTTGAGTCCGGCGCCGACCGTCGCGACACGAGCGGCGCTGTCGATGTGGACCGACTTCAGCTCGCTGATGTCGATCACGAGGCCGCTGTCGACGTTCGACCAGCCCTCAAGGCTGTGGCGGCCGCTCCGGATCCGCAGCGCGACGTCGTTCTGCCGCGCCCACGTCAGGGCGTTGACCACGTCCTGGGTGTTCTGGGCGAAGACGATGACCAGCGGATAGTGAGAGAAGAGCTGGTCCCAGCCGAGGCGCGCGTCCGTGTAACCGGGGTCCTCGGGGCGGACGATGCGGCCGGTCAGATGCGCCGGCGGGCACTTCGCCCCGCCCGCCCCGCTCACGGCGGTCTGGGTCGCGGCACTCGTACCGGGGGCTTCGGCAGCCGCGACGCCCGGCACGACGACAGCGCCGGCACCGGCGACCGCCGTCGCCTTGAGCACTCCGCGACGGGAAAAGTCGTTCATGGCCCGTCTCCTCTCGATCATCAGCTGGGGCGAAATCTGCCCGTTGTGGACTATTTGCGCGAAGCGGACGTTAGCAAGAGGGTGATCACGGTGCACCGTTTCGACACGCTCGCAACCACGACCGAGGCACCTGACACTGTGGGGTCCACGCTGCTGCGCCCATGAACCGCTGGACACGCTGTGCGACCAGCCGGACTCGGGCCCCGGTCAGCGCGAGGTCGTCGGTGCTGCCGAGCGGCGTCCGGGCCCGGTGCGATCCATGAGGAGGCGGCCGCTCACGTCCCCGGAGCCAGTACCAGGATGCGGAACGGGCCGGGCGGCACGGTCAGCCGCACGGCCGGGAGGGTGTCGTCTCCCGCGTACCGCCAGCCCCAGGATTGCATCGTTTCGACCGTCCTGCGGTCCCGGGCGTCCACCAGCGTGACGCCGAGCGCGGCGCCGTGGTCGGCGAGCAGCCGCCGCTGCAGGCGCCGGGCGAGGTTCCAGACCTGGTCCTTGTACTCACGGCGCACGCGTGGCGGCACCACGATTCCGGAGACGACGAAGAGCCCGCCGGAGGCGGCACGGCGAAGCAGACTCTCCCCGGCGTGTCCGCCGAACCCCGTCTCCCACGGACCCGCGCCGGCCGTGGGGAAGCCGTAGGCGTACCCGGCCAGGGCGGTGGTCTCCCCGATCAGCAGCGAGAACCCCGGTCGTCGTGCGTCGGCCGCGAGGTGGAGCAGGAAGGTGGCACGCGCCTGGTTCCACGCCCACGCGTCGCCACCGGAGGTCTCCGCGTACAGGTCACCCAACTCCTGAAGACGGTCCGCGACCTGACCACGGCTCAGCGGACGGACGCGTTCGGCCACCTCGGGCGAGGAGCGGCGCTCCGCGTTCGCCGAGTCCGGCAGGCGGGTGCGCGGCCTGCCCCGTGCGGGTCGGAGCACGGGGAGGGCCAAGGTCGTCGGGAGGAACACGTGCGCGGGCATGAGCAACCCTGCCCCGGGCGCGGGCGAAGGCCGACCCGGCGTCGTCGATCCCCGAGAACGGCACCGGTGTCGGAGGCGGTGCGCGGCATGTCCTCGGTCTCTCCACGGTACTCCCGGCCGGGCACGCCACGGCGGCCCGGCGGTCGCTGAGAACAGGGCGGGTGTGCGGGGTGACCAGGGCGGGAAGGCCGGCAGGGAGGTGACGGCGCCCGGGTCAGCCTTCCCCTTGGGCGCCGGCCGCGGCCGCCATGAGCGGTTCGGCAGCGTCCTCGGTGGTGTCCGGAGGCACGACCACAAGGTCCCAACGCCCTTGGCCGGGGGCGAGCAGGACGACGGTGGGCGGGGCGTTCGCCGCCAGGGCTCTGCGCAGTCGTACGACCTGGTTGGAGACGAGTATCCGGCCGGGCCCCGCGGACCACGCCCCGTTGACGGTGGCACTGGTGATATGGCCCCACTCGCGCGGCAACCCGGCCAGCAGCCGCGGGAGTTCCACGAGGAGGTCGTAGGAGCGCGGCCACCATGCCCCGTCGATGGACCGGGGCAGGTCGCTGCGGGGCGCCAGGCGCAGGCGCAGGACGGGGTGGGAGGGAAGCGGTGATTGCAGTGCGGTGCTCATGAGGCTGCTGCCAACTTCGGTGGATGGATGCGGGGTTGCCGTCAGGCGCGACGCGCGGCGCCCCTGCCCGGCAGCGCCGGGCGCTGGTGCGGCCGGGGTCACGGACTGCTCCTGGGAACGGGTGGTGTGCTGGTGACGACCTGTCGGACGGGCACGACGCACCCTCGTTCCGCCCACCGTACTCCCCGGGCCGGGGGAGGCCCGGCTTCCGCTGATCAGCGGCCCTCGGCCGGATGTACTCGGGCCGGCATCGCGTTGACACGTATCGTCGCCGGACGTTGACTGGCGGGACGGCTGAGGGCCGGGAAGGGCAGGGTCGACCGGGTCTCCGGAAGCCTGAAGCAGGCCGTCGAGAAGGCGAAGGGCGCCTTCAGGCGGTGCCCCCCATCGCAAACGGAAGCGGTACACACGACGATGTACGACCAGACACGCGCCCAGCAGCCCCCGGACCGGACCCCGGGCCCGGACGGACGCCGTACCGCGGGCCCGGAGCCGCTGCTCCCCCCGGAAGCACGGGACGAGATCGTGCGCCGCCTCGGACACGCCGTCAACACCTTCGCGGACACCCCGCGCGAGGCGCTGGAGGAGGCCGAGGGCGCCTTCGACGAAGCCGCCGCCCAGCTGGCGAACGCCCTTTCGGAGATGCGGCGGGTGCTCCGGGCCGGCTGGCAGGACCGGGACCCCGAGACGGACTCCGCCGAACTGCGGGGGGCGTTGCGGCAGTACCGGGAGCTCACCCAGCGGCTGCTGCGCGCGTAGGAGGCGGGCCCCCGGGAAACGGGGGCCCGCACCGCGTCTTTCCCGGCGACGGCGAGAGACGAGGCTGCGGCCGGAGGCGCTGCCCCGGTACCGCGCGGCTCTCCGGCCCGGTACCGCGCGGCTCTCCGGCCCGGCACCGCGCGGCTCTCCGGCCCGGCACCGGGTCCGTTCGCCTCGCTCGTACCAAGGCCCAGGCGGAACCGAACCGAAGTCGGCTGAACGGGCTCAGCCGGCACCGGCCTCCGGCGCTGGGAACCGTGTCCTCGCGATCGCCAGCAGTTCGGTGGCGTTGTTGCTGCCGTCGACCGGAGCGGGTGTGTTCATCAGCCAGGCGGCGGTGTCGGCCTCCGTTGCGGGAGGAATGACGAGCAAGGTGCGAAACCCCTTGCGATAGGAGCAGAGCAAGATCTCGTTCTGCTCGTGACCGGACACGAACCACCCCACGGTCACGAAGTTCCTGCCCACGACGACCTGGTGCGGGACGTCAGGCCACAGCTCGATCCCCAGAGTGACCCTGGTGAAGCCGCCTGCCCCGTCCATCGCCTCCACCAGAAGAGGCAGTTCACCGACGAGGTCGTAGGAGTACGGCCACCAGGCGCCGTCGAGTCCGCCCGGAACGGCTTCGTAAGGCGCCAGCGAAAGCCGGACCTGCGGTGGGGGCGAGGGGTGCGTCGCCGTGGTCGCGCAATGATCGGCAGTCGGTTCCATGACAGTGAACCTGCCTCCAGGCGCGGTCTCACCGGCCTGGCATTGTCGTTCACCGAGAACGGCGCCGGCACGGCCACCGGCGCACGCAGAACCCTCGGTGATTTCAGCCTACTCCCCACGTGACCCGCCACCGCCCGGCTCGCACGGCACAACCGCACACGCTGGAACGTCCCTGGTCAGGGCCTGCGAGTGCCCGACCGGCCCGGCTCCGTGCGGTTACCGGGGGCGGGCAGCCTGTCACGGGCCGAACCACTGTCCGGCCCACTGTCCGGACCACTGCGTGACCGTGGCACGCACGGGCGGTCGTCCCCGGCATACCCTTCAGAAAAGGGGGTCGCCGGGTGACCCGGACGGGCCCGCGTGGCGACCCGCCGCAGCCGCCCGCGCACCGCCTCCCGGTGCACAGGGCGGCGATGCCTCCGCGTCTGCCCCGTCGCCCGCCAGGAGATCCGTATGGATGACGCCCCCTCGCCCTCCGAGAGCCAAGCCGAGGTACGCATCGTCGCGGCGACGCCGGAGGCCGCCCGGCGGGTGGCCGAGGTCCTCCGCCACTGCTTCGCCTCGACCGAGCAGCGCAGCTATCCCGCCGGAGAGGGCGGGGGCACCCGGCTCCATCTCACCCTCGACACCGCCCACACCGCGGAACCCGCACGGTCGTGGCTCACGGCCAGCGAGTCGACGGGGCAGGCGTCGGCCCACGCCGATGAGGTGTGATCCGGGGCTGGGGCCGTGCGGCCAGGAGGGCCCGTCGTCCCGGCCGTCCCCACGCGGCCGTCAACACCTCGGAGAACGACAGACATGACGAAACTCCGCGAACGCAAGAACAACCGGAAGGCGGTCCTGCGATCCCTGTACGGGGCTGTGGAGCACAACCGCACCGAGGTCAGCGGATCGGCGCTCCGCGCCGAGCTGGGCCTGCCCGACGAGGACCTCTCCGCCGCCTGCGGCTACCTGGCCGACGAGGGCCTGATCAGCGTGGAATGGACCTCGCACGGGACGCCGGCCGCCGTCTCGCTGACACACGAGGGCATCCGCCTGATGGAGGAACGGGAGGAGGAACGGGAAGAGCGAGAGGTGCAGGAGTAGCAGGAGCGGCGAGAGGAACAGGCGAGGCAGAAGGAGCAATCGGTACCGGACGTTCGACGGAGGGACATCGGGTCTGCCCGGAAGGAAATCTTTCGCAGCGGGGCCACATCTCCGTGCCCGCCGGAGGCAGGGCTGTGGCACGACGCGGACGCTGCGCCCGGAGGACCAGTCGGACGACGCCCTCCGCCTGAAGCGGGAAACGCGTCGGAAGCCGGACGTGGGCGATGCGAATACCTGGTTCCGCCGGAGTAGAAATACCGAATCCGGCGGGATGAGAATCAGCGCGCGGACGCAAAAATGTATGGCCGGTTCCTCCCGGACTGTGTTAGCGTGATAGCGGTTGCAGTTTTGGTTGCCATAGGTTTTTCCTTGCATAGCTTTCCGGATTTCTCCGGAGGGGTGATCATAGCGGCGACTCGGCCTCGCAAAGTGCGGGGTCCGGCACTGCCCCCCGAGGAGATTCAATATGGCATCTGGCACCGTGAAGTGGTTCAACGCGGAAAAGGGCTTCGGCTTCATCGAGCAGGACGGTGGCGGCGCTGACGTGTTCGCCCACTACTCGAACATCATCAGCAACGGCGGCTTCCGCGAGCTTCGGGAAGGCCAGAAGGTCAGCTTCGACGTCACGCAGGGCCAGAAGGGCCCGCAGGCCGAGAACATCGTCGCTGCCTGAGGTTGACGCGCATCGTCGCGAGCCAGTGGCTCGCGCAGCACATGGCTGGGGCCCGCGCTCTTGGGGTGCGGGCCCCAGCCATTGCGTTACCCGGGTGCTCGGACATTCCGATACCCGATTTCCGGGACCTTCGGGGAGTCCGGACCGACGCAGTCCCGGATTCGGCAACGAGAAGCCCGGATTTCCGCTTTTTCTTCGGCCCATTCTGTGATTCCTCGTACGGCTGCCCGCCGTCGGACGGAATTCCTCGATGCGCCGCATCGAGGAAGGTTCCTTCATGAACCGCACCCGTCGCACCGGCGGCAGTTCCGGTCACCACCGCGCGGACCGCGGTGCCACGCGCTCGGCAGGCTCCGCTCGCGCCGGCCGCTTCCGAGCGCAGGAGACGGGTCGGCCGGGTCCTGGTCCGGGGACGGGGACCGGGCGCGAAAGCGGCCAGGGCGCGCGCTCCGCCCCACGCCGGCAGGAGTTCGCCACGCCCATCACTCTGACCGAGCCGCTGCCCGCGGCCGAGACGTTCGCCGAACTGGACATGCCCGCACGGCTGCTGGATGCGCTCCGCGCCGAGGGCGTGGCCGTGCCGTTCCCGATCCAGGCGGCCACGCTGCCGAACGCGCTCGCGGGCCGGGACGTCCTGGGCCGGGGTCGTACCGGCTCGGGCAAGACCCTCGCCTTCGGCCTGCCGGTGCTGGCCCGCCTCGACGGGCGCCGCGCCGCGTCCCGGCAGCCGCTCGCCCTCGTGCTCGTCCCCACCCGGGAACTGGCCCAGCAGGTCACCGACGCGCTCACCCCCTACGCCCGTGCCCTGGGGCTGCGGCTCGCCACCGTGGTGGGCGGCATGTCGATCGGCCGTCAGGCGAGTGCCCTGCGCGGCGGCGCCGAGGTGGTCGTCGCGACACCCGGCCGCCTCAGGGACCTCGTCGAGCGGGGTGACTGCCGGCTGGACGGGGTCGCCGTCGCCGTCCTGGACGAGGCCGACCAGATGGCGGACATGGGCTTCCTGCCGCAGGTGACCACGCTGCTCGACCAAGTCCCTTCCGGTGGCCAGCGGTTGCTGTTCTCGGCCACCCTGGACGGTGACATCGACCTCCTGGTGCGCCGCTATCTGCACGACCCCGTGGTGCACTCGGTCGACCCGCCGGCGGGCGGCGTCACCACGATGGAGCACCATCTGCTGCACGTGCGGGACGGCGACAAGGACACCACCGCGACCGAGATCGCCGCCCGCGACGGACGCGTGATCATGTTCCTGGACACCAAGCACGCCGTGGACCGGCTGACCACGCATCTGCTGTCCGTCGGCGTGCACGCCTCGGCCCTGCACGGCGGGAGGTCCCAGGCACAGCGCACCCGGACCCTCGCCCGGTTCAAGGACGGTCAGGTCACCGTCCTGGTGGCCACCAACGTCGCGGCCCGCGGCATTCACGTCGACCACCTCGACCTCGTCGTGAACGTCGACCCGCCCGGCGACCACAAGGACTACCTGCACCGCGGCGGCCGTACCGCCCGTGCCGGCGAGTCCGGCACCGTCGTCACCCTCGTCCTGCCGCACCAGCGTCGGGCGGTGGACCGTCTGCTGGCCGACGCCGGCGTCACCGCGCGTACCGCACGGATCCGCCCCGGCGCACCCGAACTGCATGCCATCACCGGCGCACGCACGCCCTCCGGTGTGCCCGTCACCCTTCCCGCGCCGCCCGCCGCGCCCCGCGAGGGCAGGGGGTCCGCCGGCCGTGACCGCCGGGGCCGGGCCGCCGGACAGGGCGGGAACGGCCGGGCCGCAGCACGAACGCGGCGCTCCGCCCCCGGGTCCACCGCGTAGCCCGGCCACGGGCGACGCGCCGCCGCTCCCAGCACTCAGGCCGAGACGAGGCCTTCCTGCCCGCCCCAACGATGAGGAGAAGCCCTTGACGCCAATGACGACGATGAAGCCGATTCCGCTCCGAGCACACCGGTCCGGCCCGGCCGACGGCACCGGTCTGACCGCCCGCGACGCCATGCTGCACGCTCCCGGGCCGCAGGTCGACGACCACATGGCGGTCGACGTGGCCCTGTCCGTGCTCATCGGGGCTCGCGTCCCGCACCTGCTCCTCCAGGACGAGGACGGGCGGTGCGTGGGACTGGTCACGCGGTCCCAGCTCGCCGCGCACCGGGGCGGCTCGTGGTTCAGCGACCGGACCCGGCTGCGGGACATCCCGCTCGACCGCGGGCCGTTCACCGCGTCGACGGCCGCACTCGGCGACGCGGAATCCGCCATGCGGATACGGACACTGAACGTGTCCCCCGTGGTCGACGAGCACGGCTACGCCTTGGGCGTCCTCGCTCTCGCACCCTGACCGGCCCGTCCGGCCGCCCTCGCGCGTCCGGCCTCTCCGGAGTCGTACCCCGGCGTTCTCACTCATTCCCGCGGAGGCAGCCATGCGCTGTGTCATCGCTCGTTTCCCCTTCGACCTGCGCAAGAGCGAGGTCGAGCAGTCGATGGACGGCATCACCCCCGAACCCGTGACCGGCGTGTCCGTGACCATCGGCAGCCAGGTGTTCCCCGTGATGCAGGTCGGAGAGGTGATCACCAGGCAGAACCGACGGGACTTCACGTCCGTCGAGATGCGCCGGGCACTGACCCGGCTCGGCTTCACCTGCCACGGCGCGCCCCCGGTCGCGCCGCCCCGGGACGCGCGAGCCGACGAGGACGCGCTCGGCTGGTGACGATTTCCGGGGGCACGGCGATTCATGTGCCGTTCGCCGGTTGAAAAGCCGGGGACCTGGCACTCGGTCCGTGAGCGGGCCGGGCACGTGAACCCGCTCCCGTGGGGTCTGCCGGTTCGGCAGGGAGCCGCGAGCCGCACGAGAAGGGCATGGCCCGTTCAGCCTGGTTGCCGCCGTGAGGACGCCCGGCGGCAACCGGTGCGGCCCGACCGCCGCCCCCGGCGCTCCGGGTGGACACCGCCAGAACCACCCGACCGCACCCCGGAGGCGCAGGCTCGGGGGCTCCGTTTCGGCGCACCGATCGTCGGGATCACCGGCCGTGGATTGAAGGCGCCGGCCGCGAAGGCCTCGGCAGGGCGGTCTCCATCGGCGGGTACTTCGTGGTGCTCGGCATCGCCGAGTGGCTGATCGGAGCTGGGGACCGCCGCAGGTGCCCACCGCCGGAGCAAAGCCGAGGCGGCTCGCGCCCCGCACCGGGGCGGACGTGCCAAGGGTGGCCATGGCCCGGATTCGAACCGGGGTTTCCGCATCGGGGCGAACCCGAGTACGACGTCCTGGGCCGCTGAACGACACATGGCCAGGCGGATCGTACTGACTCAGAGACCGGCGAGCCCACGTCTTTTCAAGGGATGGCGTCTCCGGGCTCGGCTCTACTGCGACTCGCTCAGGCTCGCTCACACGCGAACAGGAGTGTCTCCTCGCTTGGACTGTCATGTCCGTGGCGTGCCTGTGATTGGCCGACTTCGGGGGTTCGAGGGGGAGTTGCTCCGCGCTTCGTCCGCCGCCCGTCCCCGATCTACGTGGCCGCCGACATCCTGCTCCGCGACGACCTGACCACCCTGCTCGCTCCCGGTCCGGCGAGGTCGGGGCCGTACCCGAATCCGCCGTCGGCGACGTCGACGTACGAGTGCCGCGGGAGAGGAGGCGACGGGAACCCTGCCCGCTTCCGCAACCCGCTTCGATGTTCGGGCGTCCACCTCCATGACGGACGGGCACCGATCACCCGGGAGATCACATGGCGCGGAAGGACCGGACGGCGGACGACGGGGCGGAGGAGAAGGACCGTGAGAAGTGGATGGCGCGTTTCCAGGTACGGCTGGCCATGCAGCCGGGCGTGGACCGGGCGGTCGTGCTCCAGGCGGTCAAGGAGGTGACGGCGCACTGCGCGGAGACGGGGGAGCAGCCACGGACCGCCTTCGGCGATCCGGACGCCTACGCCGTGCAGGCCGCCGAGCGGCTGGTGCCGGCGGACCGGGCCGCGCGTGAGCGCCGGCACAACGCCGTGGTGGACGCGCTCGACGCCGTGCGCAAGAGGGCCGGGGAGATCGCCGGTCTGTGACCGGCCGCGGCGGCTTCCGTCATGGCCCGGCGCGCGGTTTCTGACACGGCCCGTGTCCGCCGGGGCCGCTGGGCAGCTCAGGCGAGTACAGGAGTGCAGGAGTGCAGGAGTGCAGGAGTGCAGGAGTGCAGGAGCCGGGGAGGCCGGTCCTGCTTCGCGTGTCGTGGTGACGGACAGCGCGCCGTCCCGGTGACAACCATCCTGCTGCGCCCGGTCGGTCGGAGCCGTATGCCGGCCGACGCCGACGGCGGCAGCTGTCGTGCTTCGGCTCGGCGCCCTGCCAGCCGCGTTTCCGGTACTCGGGGCCTTGGCCACGGCCATGCGGTCGCGGTCGCGGAACCGGCGTGGGGAGAGAGTCCCGGCGTACGGCCGTGTCGCCACGGCGGCGGCTTCCGGTGACGTTCGTCCCGGGAGTGGCGAGTGGGGCGGGACGAGCGGATCGCTCGCTGTCCCGCCCCACTCGGCCGTACCCCTACTTGTCGGCCGGGGTGATCTCCCACGTGGTGTTGTCGCCGTGCTGCTGGGTCCAGAACAGCCGCCAGCCGTCGCGGAACAGGGTCGGCACCTTGGCGCCGAGGATGCCGTCCGTGCCCGGGTCGCCGTCGGAGACGTGGATGCCGGTGATCTCGTTGTCACCGTCGTTCTGGATGCCGCCGTTCACCGAGGACAGCATGTTGTCCAGGGTCGCCGAGGGGTCGCGGCCCTCGGCCAGGAAGCGCACCGGCTGCGCGCCGCGCGAGTAGTCGGTCGTCGTGGCGAAGACGTACCCGGAGTCGAAGGCGCCCCGCTGGGTGTGCACGGTGTCGCTGGCGTCCTCGACGAAGGCGACGTGCGTGCGGTCGAGGAAGGTGACGTTGTCGATGCCGGTGTGCGCCTTGTCGCCGGTGTAGAAGACGCTGAGCTTGCCGTCGTCGGAGCGCGGGTCGCTCTGGGTGAGCTTGTAGAGGGTGCCCCAGCCGCCGTAGCCGTCGTTGGCCGTGCTGGTGGTGTTGGTGTCCCCGGTGGCGTCGAAGTAGAACTCGCGGAAGTCCGTGCCGGGGCGGAACTGGCCGTTCTCCGGACGCTTGAACGGGGTCGCCTTGGCCGCCTTCGCCAGGGCGTTGGCGTCGAACGCCTTCCCGCTGGTGTCGGTCTTGGTGTCGTGGACGGTCACCCAGTGGGTGCTCAGGGCCGGACCGTAGTTGGTCAGGTCCTTCTCGTCGTCGGTGAACGCCCCGCCGGTGGGGTGCTCGCTGTCGACGCCCTGGTACGCGACGGGCGAGCCGCTGCGGCGGGAGATCACCTGCAGCGCCTGGAGCTTGCCGCCCTTGGTGAGGTCGTGCTTGTCGTAGGGGACCAGCCGGTAGATGAAGCTGTTGGGGAGCTTCGTCTTGTTGGCGACCGTGGCTCCGCCGGCGTCCTCGGCCATCCACAGGTTGCCGGCGGAGTCGTTCTGGATGCCCTCGTAGCCGGCCCGGCCGGTGACGAAGGAGATGTCCTGAACCTTCGAGTCGATGTCCGGGGTGGCCTGGAGCACCGCGCCCTCGGCCCCTTCCTCGGAGGTGAGCAGCAGCCGCTTGGCCCAGGGGTCCCAGGTGGAGCCGTCGATGGCGGGCAGGCTCGTGCCGTCGGTCTCCTTGGTGGCCAGCAGGGTCACCCGGTGGGCCTGGTCGGCGTCGAGGTTGACGCGGGTGATGTACCCGGCCTCACCGCCCTCGTGGCCCTGGAAGAGGAAGTGCTTGCCGTACCGGTACGACGGGTCGGCGCCGTGCAGGCCGGACATCCGCAGGTAGGTGTTCTTGTCGGGCTCGGTCTTGCTCGCCTCGATCTTCACGCCCGGGGCCTGCTTGACGGCGGGGTCGGGCAGCAGGGTGCCGTCGCCGAGGTAGCCGTAGTAGGGGACCTGGTCGGTCGGGTTCTCCAGCTTCAGGGAGCCCTGCGCGACGGGGTGCTCGGCGAGTCCGGGCGACAGGACGTTCGGAGCGGTCACGCCGCGGGCGTCGGTGACTGCCGGCACCGACGACCAGGCACCGACGCCGCCACTGGCGTCGGCGGCACCGGCGGACAGCGCGAGGCTGACCCCGACCGCACCCGTCGCCACCGATATTGCAACAACGCTGGCACGTCTCTTTTTGGCCATGTGCGAACACCTTCCAGATGAGCGAGGGCACACAGTCAAGACACAGCCGCCGTCACAGAATGGCTGGATCGGTGTCGGTCCGGTTGATGATCTGTGAACATTGCGCGGCCTTGCCCGGGAAGGAGAGGCCGCCCGGTCGAGGTCCACAACCACGGGTGGCCTTGTTCGTTGTCCCGTCCGATTCGATTGCGGGACGCAACCGCTCTCCAGGAGCTGGCACTCATGCGGCCGGTGCGTTTCTCTGCATCGGCGACGACCGGGACGCCTGGGATGTTCGCGGGCGCGCGGCAGAGCGCGGCGTCCCGTTCACGCCGAAGGCGAAGGGCTCGTGAGCTGTACGTACTCCTTCGACACGGAACCGGAGGTCACGGTCGCCGCGGGAGCCGACGGTACCGCGGACATCGACTGGACCCCGCCCTCGGACGGCTCCTACGGCCTCCAGGTCTACGCGACGACCCGCTCCGGCATCCAACTGGCCACGTACGACTACTCCTTCACCGTGGACTAAGTCCGCGAACCGATCGCTCGGCAGCCGTGCCCGGGCCCATCGCTGCCATCGGTGGGCCCGGGTGCGGGGTTTCCCGCGCCGGGGGGATCAACTCCAGGGCACGCCGAGGAGCGAGCGCCACGGGCCCTGGCCCGGTGTCACGGTCGGTACCGACGGCGCGGTGCCCGGCTGGGCGGCGGGCTGGTTCACCGTGCCCGGGGCCTGCGCGAGTCCGGTGGCCCACAGCTGGTCGACGCGCGAGCGCTCGGCGGCGCTCGGGTAGCGGTTGGTGCAGGACGGGCCGGCACCGCCGCCCGACATCAGCTCACTGCACGGCCCGCTGTAGTCGTCCGGCAGGCCCAGCACGTGCCCGGTCTCGTGGGCGACGACGCGGACCGCGTCGTACTGCCGGCTCTGGGTGTGGTCAAGGAAGATGTAGCCGCTTCCGTGGCCGTTGGTGGAGGCGTAGGACCCGCGCTGGTCGTTGCCCTCGTAGTAGGAGAAGTCGGCGCCGCTGGACGCCTCCTGGAGCTTGACGTGGGACTCGGAGCTGTTCCATATCGCGGCCGCGCTCGATATCTGCGAACGGAAGCTCGGGGCCCGGGAGGCGTTGTAGTAGACGGTCACCGCCTGCGCGTTCGGCTGGGCGGCGCGCTTCTCGGCGACCGACCTGAGCACAGCCTCGAAGAACGCCTTGTTGTTCGCGGCCTCCTCACCCGACCCGTCGTACCGCGCCACGGAGGTACCGGCGGAGGCGGACGGGGCGGCGGCCGTTTGGGCGCTCGCCGGCACCGCCGTGCCCAGCAGGCCGGAGGCCAGACCCAGGCCGAGAGCGAGAGCGAGGGCGAGAGGTCTCGCGGACGTTCGGGACGAGTTCATGTGGGGGGCTCTCATGTGGGGGGCTCCTACTCACTCGGTGACGCCGAGCGCCCGGTGTGCGGTCGACTCGGCGTGAACACCGGTTCCGAACTGCGGCGACGTCCTGTGGGTCGACATTCTTAGAACGGCTTCACAGGGAGCGCAAAGGGCTCCGCCACTACGTCGCCTCGTAGGTCCCGGGACCTCGCCGGGGCGGTGCGCGGGTCCCCCGGTCCGCCCGTGGCGGCGGGAGGAGGAGCTGGCGCGACGTCAGAAACCTTGCAGGACGGGGCAGGGGGCGTGCCGGTCGGCCGGGCTGGATTCCGGAGCGCGCGTTGACGCACACATCGACGCCAAGACGGACAAATATCCACATGTCTTCCATGTGGCATCTACTAAGTACGCCGGTTGATCGGTCGAGCGCTGTGACCGACGTCATAGGGCATGCGTGTCCGGTATTTCTCCGAGGGCCGTACGGCCATATCGATACGAACAGGGCATGTCCATCGGCCCCCCGACATGGTCCAATCGGTCGTACGGCCGACAGCGAGTGGGGACGCATGGAGCACGCCGACGGAGAGGGGCCGAGACCGGGCGCCCCGGGACCGGAGCCTCGCGGGGCTGCCGGGCTCCGGGTCGGAGTGCTCGGTGAATTGACCGCGACGTACGACGGGCGGGCCCTGAGCCTCGGCGGGCCCCGGCCACGCGCGGTCTTGGCCCTGCTGGTGGTGGCACGGGGCGCCGTGGTCACCGGCGACCGGCTGGTCGACGCGGTGTGGGGCGAGGGGCCGCCGCCGAGCGCGGTCGGTGCCCTGCAGGCGTACGTCTCGCGGCTGCGGAGGGAGCTGGAACCGGCCCGGGCGGCCGGTACCCGCAGCAGCGTCATCGTGTGGGAAGGCGCCGGTTACGCGGTCCGTCTCGCCGCGGACCAGGTCGACGCCTGGCGGTTCGAGGCGCTGCTCAGGCAGGCCGGGCAGGCCGAGCCGCCGGCACGGCGGGCGGCACTGCTCACCGAGGCGCTCGCCCTCTGGCGGGGCCCGGCCTTCGCCGGGTTCGCGGACGGCCCGTGGGCACGGGCGGAGGCGGCCCGTCTGGAAGAACTGCGTGAGGTGGTGCGGGAACAGTTGCTGGCCGCCCGCCTGGAGTGCGGGGAGCACACCGAGGCGCTGCTCGCCGAAGCCGAGGGCCTCGTCGCCGGGCAACCCCTGCGCGAGGAGCGCTGGTCCCTGCTGGCCATCGCCCACCACCGCGCCCATGGCCGGGCCGAGGCCCTCGCCGTGCTCCGCCGCGCCCGCCGCACCCTCGCCGACAGGCTGGGCATCGACCCCGGCCCCGCCCTGCGCGGCGTCGAGGCCGAGATCCTGTCCCACGCGCCGCGTTCCGCCGCCCCCCTGCCGTCTGCTCCGCCCGCGTCCGCACCCGCGTCCGCGGCTGCCTTCGAGTGCGACCGACTGGTCGAGCGGGAAAAGGAGTTGGCCGAACTACGGCAATGCCTGGCGGACGCGGTCGCGGGCCACGGCGGGCTGGTGTGTGTTCAGGGTCCGGCAGGGATCGGCCGGAGCGCACTGCTGGCGGAGGCGGGGCGGCTGGGCAGGGAGTGGGGGATTCGGGTGCTGGACGTCGGTGGCGGTCCGGAGGCCCGCGCGGAGGGGGCGCGGGGGGCCGTGCGGCGAGAGCGGGATGGTGAGGGGGGCGGTGAGTGGGGCGGTGAGCCGGGCGGTGAGCAGCGTGGTGAGCGGCACGGTGAGCGGCACGGTGAGCGGCACGGTGAGGGGGGCTGTGAGCCGGGCGGTGAGCGGCACGGTGAGAGGGGCCGTGAGCGGGGCGGTGAGCAGCGTGGTGAGCAGGGCGGTGAGCCGGGCGGTGACGTGCGAGGTTCCCAGGGGGTCCGCCCGTGCGATCCCCACGACGTCGTACGCCGGTTGCTCGACGCGGTGGTCGCCGAGTACGACGGCACGCTGCCGGCCACGGCCACCGCCACCGCCACCGCCACCGCCCCGGTCCCGGCCACGCCGGTGTTCGACGGGCGGGCCGCCGACCGGCCCGGCGGCTTCGACGTCCTGCACGGGCTCTACCGGATCGTCGAGCGCCTGGTCACCGACGACCACCCGGCACGGCGGCCCCTGCTCCTCCTCGTGGACGACCTCCAGGCGTGCGATACGGCATCCCTGCGTTTCCTGGCCCATCTCCTGCCGCGGATCCAGAACCTGCCGGTCCTCGTCGTCACCGCGCTGCGCGCCGGGGAGCCTCCTGCCGGGCGCGAGAGCGAGCAGGTGCTCGCCGATCTCGCGCAGGACCCGACCATGGTGCACATCCGGCCCGAGCCGTTGAGCGCGGCGGGCGTCGCCCGGCTGGTACGCCGGCTGCCCGGCGGCACGGTGGACGAGGAGGTCGAACGTGCCTGCCACCGGGTGTCGGCCGGTCTGCCGCTGCTGCTGACACACGTGCTCGGGGCCCTGGAGACGGCGGGAGCGGGAACCGACCCGCGCGCCGTGGCGGAGTCGGGTGTCCGTGCCGTTTCCGACCTCGTGCTCACCGTGCTGGACCGGCTGCCGCCCGCCGCCACGGCCGTCGTACGGGCGGTCGCGGTTCTCGACGGCGGCGGCGCTGACGGCGGCGGCGGTGAAGGCGGGGCCTCGCTGCCGACGGTCGCCGCCTTCACGGACCTGTCCGAGCAGGACGTGGCCACGGCGACGGCGGCCCTCGTACGGGCGGAAGTGGTCCGTGACCAGTACCCGTTGGCCTTCGTCCATCCCCTGGCCGGCGAGGCCGTGCTGCGGACGGTGTCGCCGCGGGAGCGTCCGGCCCTGCACGAAAGGGCGGCGAGGCTCCTCGACCGTGCCGGTACGGCTCCGGAGCGGACCGCCGGGCATCTGCTCCTGACCCCCTGCCGGGGCGAGCCCTGGGTGGTCGGCGTCCTGCGCGCCGCCGCGGCCCGCGCGGCCGCCCGCGGCGCGCACGACACGGCCGCCACCCTGCTCACCCGCGCGCTGCTGGAGCCGCCCACGCGGGACGTCCGGCCCGAGGTGCTGCTGGAACTGGGGCGGGCCGAAGCACTCGTCGACGGGCCTGCGGCGGCCCGTCACCTGCGGGAGGCGTACGAGACGTCGTCACCCCCGCGCGGCGGCGCGGCGTGCCTGCTCGCGCAGACCCTGATCTACACCGGCAGGCCCGGCGAGGCGGCCGAGTTCGCCACCCGGGCGGCCGCGGAACTGCCCACCGCGCGGACCTTCGGGCAGGCTGCCGCGCGGACCGTCGGGCAGGCTGCCGCGCAGGTCGTCGGGCAGACCGCCGATCAGGTCGTCGCGGACGGTACGGCCGGCAGCACGGCCGACGAGCGGCAGGGGCTGCTGGCCCTGGCGCGGCTCGGCGCCTTCGCGCACGGGCTGTACACCGTCGGCGGCAGCGCCATGGACGAGCCGGTGCCACCCCCCGTCGGGGACGGGCCCGGCGCCCGCATGCTCGCCGCCGAGGCGGCGAGGGACGCCACCGCGCGGGGCCTCGACCGGGCCGCGGCCGTCGCCGCGGCCCGGTTCGCGCTCACGGACCGGGTGCTGCTGCGCGGCGGAAGGGTGCTCTCGTGGTGCACGGCGGGCGTCGTGCTGCACCTGGCCGACGACGACGTCAGGCTGCTGTGGGACGAGACGCTGACGTACACCGGGCAGCGGGGGTCGCTGATCGGGACGCTCTCGGCGCACCTGTGGAACGGGTTCACACAGTGGCGGCACGGCGAGTTGCACCAGGCCCGCCGGTCGCTCGAAACCGCGCTCGAACAGTTCGGCGCGTGGGGGGTCACGCCCGGTGCCCCGCAGTGTCGCGCGTTCCTGACCGGGGTGCTGCTGGACCTCGGGGACATCGCCGGCGCGCGGGCCTGCCTGGAGCGGATGAGGGCGCGGACCGGGGGCGCCGAGGGGGCGCGGCTGCGCGGGGAGAGCGAGGCGCGGGTGCTGATCGCGGAAGGCCGGTACGCACAGGCGCTGGCCGTGCTGGACGGCGTACGGCATCTCCAGCCGGACGTGGTGAACCCGGTGTGGTGGGACGGGGATCTGCTGCGGGTACGGGCGCTGACCGGGCTGGGCGAACGGGACCGGGCCGTACGGCTGGCACGGGAACAGCTGTCGATGGCCCGCAGGTGGGGCGCCCCCGGCACCGTCGGCCGGGTGCTGCGGCTGTGCGGCGAGGCGCGCGGGCCCGACGGCGGACCCGAACTCCGGGAGGCGCTCGCCCTGCTGGCCGACGGCCCGGCCCGCCTCGAACACGCGCGTGCCCAGCAGTCCCTGCACGCCCTGGCCGGTGGAGAGACCGGGAAAGGCGGCGTCGTACGCCGATTCCCCCCTGCGTGACCGGCGTACGACGCGCCGCCGGGACGAGAATCCGACGGCCGACTTGCGATCGGCTTGCAAGCGGATCGCAAGACCGATGGCGCATCATCCGTTCCGCGGACGAACCAGCCGCGCAACGAACTGACGGGGGGCGGCCCGGGGGACGGGCCGGGGGGCGAAGGACATGGGCGAAGCGACACGCGCCGGGGACCAGTGGGCGGTCTCCGGCTACACACACGACAAGGAACTGGGTTCCGGAGCCAGCGGGCGGGTGGTCCTGGCCACGCACGACACGACCGGCACCCGGGTGGCGATCAAGTACCTCGCCGACAAGCTCTGTGACGACCCCGCCTTCCGCGAGGTGTTCCGCGCCGAGGCCCGGCTGCTGGGCGAGCTCGATTCCCCCCATGTCGTGGAGCTGTACGAGTACGTCGAGAACCCGCGCGGCGCCGCCATCGTCATGGAACTCGTGGACGGCGTACCCCTGCGCAAGCTGCTGCGGGAGCACGGCGCCACGACCCCCGAGGCCGCGCTCGCCGTCCTCAAGGGCTCGCTGCTCGGCCTCGCGGCCGCTCACGCGGTGGGGGTCGTGCACCGCGACTACAAGCCGGACAACGTCCTGGTCGCCGCCGACGGTTCCTCGAAGCTCGTGGACTTCGGCATCGCCGTGCCCAGCGGGGTGGCCGCAGGAGCCTGCGGCACCCCGACCTACATGGCGCCCGAGCAGTGGACCGGCGGTGAGTCCGCACCGGCGACCGACGTGTACGCGGCGACGGCGACCTTCTTCGAGTGCCTGACCGGAATGAAGCCCTACCCGGGCCGGACGCTGGCCGAGCTGGCGGTCCAGCACATCGAGGCGCCGATCCCGGACGAGCTGGCTCCCGAGCCGGTGCGCCCGCTGATCCGCAGGGGCCTGGCCAAGGCCCCCGAGGACCGCCCGGAGAGCGCGGCGGCGTTCGTCGAGGAACTCGAAGCCGTCGCGGGGGCCGCGTACGGCGAGGAGTGGGAGGAGCGCGGCCGGCGCGAACTCGCCGCGCTCGCCGCCCTGTTCTTCCTCTCCTTCCCGACGGCGGACGGTTCCGCCTCGGGTACGACGGCCCTGGCCACGACCACCCTCGGGCCGGGCGCCCGTCGGCTGCCCGGCCGGAGCAGGAAGATGCTGGCCGGACTGACGGCGGGGGCTGTGCTGGTGGTCGGCGGCCTCGCGGCGACGGCGGTCGCCACGGGCGCGGGGGCCGGGCACCACACGGTGAACGGGGCCGGGTCGGGTCCGGGGCCGGACGGATCCGCCGACGGGACCGCTCCGAGCGGGTCGGCCGGCTCTCCCGGCGGGGATCCCTCGGCGTCGGACGGTTCCCCGTCGGCTTCGGGGAGCGCGTCGCCCTCCGCGTCGGCGTCCGGGGAGGGCAGTGCCTCGCCCGACGGGTCCGCGTCCGGTGGAGCGGGCGGCACGGGCGGCGGCTCCACGGGCGGCGCGGGAGGGACGACCACGACCGGCGGGGGTACGACCACGGGCGGCACGGGAACCACCGGTGGCAGCACCTCCGGCGGCGGTACGACCACGACGGGCGGCGGCTCCACGGGCGGCGCTACGACGACGGGCGGCGGTACGACGACGGGCGGCGGCTCCACGAGCGGCGGCAGCACCTCCGCGCCGCCCGCGCCCGTCCTCGATGTGAAGTCCGTACAGATCAACGTGGTCGGCCCGACGGCGGCCGCCTGCACCATCGTGGCCTCCGTCAGCGTGACGACAAACGGCGCCGCCGACGGCACGCTCTACCTCAGCTGGTACGCCGGCGACTCGGCCGGCGCGGTCGGGACCGTCGTGGCCACCGACCCGGTCGCGCTGCCCAAGGGGAAGACGCAGATCTCGGGCCGCTACACCCACGCCTTCGCCGTGCCGACGCGCTACGCCTACCTCGGTGTCAGGGTCACCACCGACCCGGCCGCCGACTCGGGCAACGGCTCCTTCCAGTCCACCGCGGCACCCGTCGATTGCGACCCGCCCCGATGAGCACACCTCCCGAGGACCCGCGACTGCGGTTCGTCCGCACCGATCCGGCGTCGCGCCCCGACGACTCCGATCTCACCGTCACCCTCCCGCCGGCGGAACCGGCCGCGACGCTTCACCTCCCGTCACCGTCTTCGGCGGCGGGAACGGGAACGGGAACGGCAGCGGGAGCGGCCGAGGGGGAGACCCGTTTCGGGCCGGGGGTACCCGGCGCGTCCGGCACGGCCGACGACCGCGCGACGGAGATCTGGCGGGGCACGCTCACCCCGGACGGCTCGTCCGGGGTGCCCGCCCGCCGCCGTCGGCCGTGGTGGCGGCGCGAGCTGCCGTCCCTGCTGGTGGTGGTCGCCGTCGTCGTGGCCGTCGTACTGGGCATGCGCTCCTGCGCGGCGGCCCGGTCACCGCTGCACGTGGTGGGCGCCACGGTCACCGCGCCCGAGGTCGGCCGCTGTGCGAGGACGGTCCTCGTCACCGGCGTCCTCAGGACCGACGGCAACCCCGGCACCGTCGACTACCGCTGGAAGCGCAGTGACGGCACGGCCTCCGCCGTCCTCCACCAGGAGGTCGGCGAGAACGTCAGGAGCTCCGAGGTCGTCCTGCGCTGGAGCTTCGACGGCCACGGCACCATGAAGGCCACCGCCACGCTCGAAGTGCTGTCGCCGGACCCGGTGACGGCGTCGGCCGTCTTCACGTACGACTGCTCCTGATCACCGGCTTCACACGGGGCTGCTACCGGTCGCAGCCGTGCCGTCCGTGCCGTCCGTGCCGTCCGTGCCGTCCGTGCCGTCCGTGCCGTCCATGGCGGCCACCAGGCCCGCCGCCCCGCACTCCCGCGCGATGGACCGGCCCCGGCTCAGCAGGGCGTCGGCCTCCTCCCGGGGCGCGTGGCCGGCGAGCGCGTACAGCGCGCGGGCGTACTCCAGCCGCGCCGGACCGGGCGCCAGCAGGGCGACCGCCGCACGGAGTTCGGGCTCGCCCTCGGGCCCGCGCAGCTGCCCGACGACCCGCAGCACCCGCCCCACCGTGCTGGGCGCCCCCCACCCGCGGGCGACCGTCAGCTGCTCCATGGCCAGGGCCAGCGCCTCGGTCCGCCGGCCGGCGCCCGCGAGCGCCCGCACCCGCAGCAGCGACCAGGGCCACCACGCCGGGTTGGCCACGGCGGGCTGGAGGTGCCGTACGTCGTCGAGGGCGGCCAGCGCCTCCTCGTACCGCTCCTCCGCGTTCAGCACCCGCGCCTCGCTCTCCCCGAGCAGTCGCCGGCCCTCCGCGCCCCGGATCCAGCCGCGCATCCGCTCCAGGCAGGCGCGAGCCCCGGCGGTGTCGCCCAGGTCCAGCAGGACGGCGGTCAGGAAGGTACGGCCCTGGGGGGCGCCCGGGGCGAGGCCCCAGGTCTCCGACTGCCCGACCGCGGTCTCCAGTGACCGCCGTGCCGCGTGAAGGTCTCCGTGGTGCCACTGGGTGAAGCCGCGCCACAGGTGCGTGGCGAGCACGGAGAACAGCGAGCCGCGCTCCACGGCGCGGGCCACCGCCGCGTCCCAGAGCTCGCCGACCTCCTCGTCGGCGAGGTGCAGCACGATGCCCGCGGTGTACCAGAGCATCTCCTCGCCGGCCGCCTGAAGCACGCCGTCGGCGACGGCGAAGCGGGCGAGCGCGACGGCCCGGGGCCGGTCGCTGCCGTCCGAGGCCGCCTCCCGGGCGAGGTTGGCGGCGAGCATCCGGGCGCCGGGCCCCTCGCCCTCGACGACGGGGTCCTCGACGGTCCGCCACAGCTTCTGGTCCAGGCCGTGCATGAACCCGCTGATGCGCTCCAGTGCCAGCAGTCCCTGCCGTTCGTCGCTCAGCCCGGCGGGCAGTTCCGCCGCCGCCCGGCGGGCGAACTCGGTCGCCTGGCCGTGGCCGCCGGCGAAGACCAGGATCCGGGCGAGCAGCAGGGCGGCGGCCGCCCTGCGACTCGGGTCGGCCAGGGTGTCGTACGCCTGGCGCAGGTGCTCCACGGCGGCCGGTCCGTTGCCGAACGTCTCGGCGCGCCCGAGGTCGAGCAGTATCCCGGGGCGGCGTTCGGGGGCGGGCGGTTCGTCGAGCACGCGGGTGAGGTACGTGGCGGCGGCGTCGGGGGCGCCCCGGCCCGCGGCCTCCCGGGCCGCCGCGCAGAGGATGTCCACCACGTCCGGGTCGCCCCGGTGCGGGGCGAGCAGCAGCTGGGCCGCCGTACGCTCGGGCGGCGCGCCGGCGGCGGACAGCGCGCGGGCCGCCCGTTCGTGACGCAACTGCCGCTCTCCAGGGGGCAGTTCGCGGTAGACGGCATCCCCGACGAGGGGGTGCACGAAGGCGTAGGGGTGGCCCTCGCGCAGGATCTCGGCCTGTACGAGCGGCACGATCGCCTGCGCCGCCTCCGCCTCCGGCCGCGCCATGAGCGCCGCCACCTCGGCGAGCGTCGCCGCCCCGTCCCCGAGCACGGCCACGGCCTGCGCAGCCTCCCGTGCCTGCGCGGGCAGCAGCGCCATCCGGCCCAGCACCAGCCCGGACACCGCCCGCGACCCGGCCTGTGCGACCTCGCCGCTGTGCGCGGCGTCGGGCCGGGTCCCGCGCGCGTGCAGCGCCCGCAGCAACTGGCGCAGCAGCAGCGGGTTCCCGGCCGTGGCGCGATGGCAGGCCGCCGTGAACTCCTCCTGCGGCTCCTCGCCGAGCGTCCGGCGTACGAGACCGGCGACCCCGCCCGCCGTCAGCGGGGTGGGCCTGATCCGCACCACCGAGGGGTCCGTCGTCAACGCCTTGGGCAACTCCTCGCCCTGCTGCGGCTCCCCGGTGCGCAGGGTGACGGCGATGAGCACCGGCAGGCCTTCCAGCCGGCCCGCCAGATACGCCAGGTAGCGCACCGAGCCGCTGTCGCACCACTGGAGGTCGTCCACGGCCAGCACCAGCGGTCCCGCCGCCCGCACCAGCTTCCGGGTCAGCTCGTACAACCCGTTCAGCACCGCGAAACTCTGCGGCTGCGGCCCGCGCACCGTTCCGAAGACCGCGCCCGCCGCGACGGCGGCCCCGGCCAGCAGCGACTCCTCGCGGTCGCGCACCACCCGCTCGAACAACTGGCGTACGGCGCCGTAGCCGTAGTCCTTCTCCCGCCGGCTGCCCGTCGCGGTCAGGGTGGTCACCCGTTCGCCGGCCGCCAGCTCGGCCACCTCACCCAGCAGGCGGCTCTTGCCGATGCCGGCCGGGCCCTCGATGAGCACCACGCGGGGCCTGCCGTCCAGGGCCGAGCGCAGGCTGTCGCGCAGCTCGGCGAGCTGGGGCCCGCGGTCCACGAGCACGTCGGCCCGAGGGGCGGGGCGGGGCACCGGACCCGCCGGTCCGCCGGGTCCGTCGGGTTCGCCGGACCCGCCGGGGCTTTCGGGGCGTGCGGGGCTTTCGGGGCCTGAGGGTTCCGATCCGGGGACGGCGGACGCTCCGGCAGGCGTGGGGGAGGCGTGCGGCCCCCGGCGGGCAGGGGCGTCGAGGGCAGGGTCCTGGGCCAGGATCGCGGCCTCCAGATCACGCAGGGCGGCCCCCGGGACGGGACCGGAGCCGGCGGACAGCAGGGGCCTCGCGCGGCGGAGCGCGTCCAGCGCGTCGGCCTGGCGATGGGCACGGTAGAGGGCCAGGGCGAAAAGACGCCAGCGTTCTTCGCGGAGCGGGTCCTCGGAGACCAGGGACTCGAGTTCGGGCACGAGGACGGCGTCCTCGCCCCGGGCGAGGCGGGCCGCGAGCAGCTGTTCGCGGGCGAGTTCGCGCAGTTCGGCGAGGCGGGCCGACTCCCGGTGGGCCCAGGGTTCGGCGGCGTACTCCGCGTAGGCCGGGCCCCGCCACAGCGCGAGCCCGGACTCCAGGACGGCCACGGCCTTCGACGGCCGGCCCTCGTCGGCGTGCGCGGCGGCGGACCGCAGCGCCTCCTCGAACCGCCAGGCGTCCACCGCGTCGGCCGCCAGCCGCAGCGCGTACCCCGCTCCCTCGCTGACGATGACGCCCCCGCGCGCCCTCGCCTCCCGCTCCGGCTCCAGACAGCGCCTCAGGTGGGAGACATGGGAGTGCAGTGCGGCGGTGGCGCGGCGCGGCGGCGTGCCGCCCCAGACCCCTTCGACCAGCCGGTCCCGGGTGACGACCGAGCCCCGGGCGACGACCAGCAGGGCGAGTACGGCCCGTTGCCGTCGTCCGCCCAGCTCCAGAGGCCGGGCCCGGAACGCGGCCCCGACCTCACCGAGCACCGACATGCGCAGTTCGTGTGGCGACACACAACGCATCAAACCAGAACATCCGTTCGCCGATGCCGCACCTGCCGCACGGGGGACCGGCTCTCCGGCGCCGGGAGAGCGCAGCGGGCAGCGTCAACCGGGCCGTTACCGTCCGTCCCCGCCTGAAGAACGGTGGCCGGGGCCGGATCCGCCGACGGTCTCCTTGGTGCCGCCTCGCCGGGAGGCGGCGTGGTGGTTCAGCACCTTCATGATCTCCGAAGCCAGCACATCCGCCAGAGCGGGCGCGAGGGATTCTGCCAGTGCGGTCGCGAGCGTCTGCGCGAGCAGCACCCGTTCCAGTTCCGAGGAACGGGAGGACGGCTGGGAAAGGAATGCCACGGCGGCTTCCATCAGGGCTCCCGCCAGTGGGTCCTTTCCGTGCTTGACGCCCATGCCGGTATGGGTAATTCCGGCATCGCGCACGATTTCCTCGAAGATCTCGTCGACGAAGTTCCCCAAGGGGTCCCGTTCCGATTTGTCGCCGGACTCAGCTGCCATTGTGTTTCCTCAGGTCTTCGGTTGCGTACGGGACCTGCCCCCCGATGCCGGCGACCGCCGGGACCGGGGGGCAGGGTGGCGCTGTCTCCTGTCAGCGGCCCATGAGCGCCGCAAGCAGCAGGGGGTGCTGGATCAGCGACTCGCCGCGCTCCTCGCGGCGGCGGCCCATGAGCGCGGCAAGGAGCAGCGGGTGCTGGATGATCGAGTCCTCGCCCCGCTCTTCACGGCGGCGGCGCATGAGCGCCGCGAGCAGGAGGGGGTGCTGGATGATCGAGTCCTCGCCCCGCTCTTCACGGCGGCGACGCATGAGCGCCGCGAGGAGCAGCGGGTTCTCGATGATCGACTCCTCGCCGCGCTCCTCGCGGCGGCGCCCCATGAGCGCCGCGAGCAGGAGGGGATGCTGGATGATCGACTCCTCACCGCCCTCCTCGCCGCGGCGCGCAAGCGCGGCAAGGAGCAGCGGGTGCTCGATGATCGACTCCTCGCCGCGCTCCTCACGCCGGGCGAGCAACGCTGCCAGCAGAAGCGGACCGAAGGCGGATTCTTCGCCGAACTCTTCCTGGCCTGCTCCGGCCTTTTCACGAGTGGGAGTCTCCGTCGCTGCCGTCATGGTTTCCTCTTTCTTCGACGCATGACTCGGCGAAGCGCTCGGCTGACACAGGCAGCCCAAGTGCTCCGCCCTACAGTGCAATCGTCAAGGGGCGTGAGGCCGACCGCATTTCGATCATGATCCATGCGGCCGCGGAATTCAGGCTCCTCGGGTTCACTGCCGACATGGCTGTCCCGGCTCCCGCGACGTCCTCGCCCACTCGAATCGTGGTGGGCGCCCGAGTGGATGGGTGCGGGGGCTCGTCGTACTCCTTGCGGACGGTGTCCCCCGCCTGAGCAGACGGACCGGCCGGCGACCTGCCGGCCGGCACGCCGTTCGACTGCCCGTGCGTACTTGTGCCGCCATCCGAGTGGTCACCCCTGACGGCCTCCGCGAGGCCGTGAGGATGAACGGCTGAAATGAACGCCGTCCACACAGGGGGGTCGCACGGCCGGTACTGGCCCAGTTCGTCACCCGCGCGGGTGCGGGCCTACGACCGGCCGCAGTTAAGGAGACATTGGATGCGCGTACCGCGCAAGATCGCAGAGAGCGTGCTGCTGTCGCTCCTGCTGATCGGCATCTCGCCCGCCACCGCCCAGGCCGCACAGGCCCAGAGCCGAAGCGGCGCCTCATGCCCGACCCACCATCGGGACACCTCGCAGACCACGGCGCCGTACCCGCAGTTGGAGGCCTACCACGACGGCGACTGGCGGCTCGGCCCCAAGAGACTCCCCAGCACCGGGCCCGTCGGAAGAATGCTGCGCGGCTACCACCCGGCGGGCAGCACATCGCGGTACTGGTTCCTTGGGTGCTACTGGCAGACGAATCCGCAGAACCAGCCGACGCAGCAGGTCGGCGGCTGGTGGTTCCCGGACAACAACGGGTTCGTGCTCCGGAACGGCCGCCCGGTGGAACGGCCGGTGACGCTCCGGAAGGGGCAGCGGGTGGACCTCTTCGGCAGAGGTGACTCGGGCCACTTCCTCGCGCCGGAAGGCACGCCGTACGCCAAGCGCGCGATCCCGCCGAGCAACCTGGATGAGTACAGCTCCGCGAGCCCGCCCTTCAACTACCACCTCTACGAGGTGATCGCGCCGCTCACCATCGAGGCCGGGCCGGCCAGACCCTGGTTCGCCCAGCCCGGGTTGGGCACCCAGTACTACACGAGCGCCACCGTCGGGGCGCTGATCCAGTCCCAGAAGCTGAGAGAGATCACCGTCCCATGACGTCATGAGGCAGTGCCGGTGACGTCCTCGGTGTCCTTGGTGTCCTTGGTGTCCTTGGTGTCCTCGGTGTCCTCGGTGTCGTCCGTGTCCTCGGTGTCCGAGGTGTCTTCGACGAGGTCGTCGATGCGGCTGACCGCCTCGGCCGGACGGCCGGAGGCGCAGCCGCATCTCGGCCTGTACATCGAGGAGTTCCAGGAAGCCGGTTGTGCGGGTCGCCCCTGACGACAGCCGGATCCCGGCGCTGCCGGGCCTCTCCTCCCGGTGCACAGGGCGTCCAAGCCGGGCCCCGCCGGCCATGGGGCGTTTGCGTGGTCTCCCCGGTGCTGTTCACGGGTGACGCACCTCTGTTCTACCGGCGTCGTTCGTTCGACGCGGCGGCGCGACGAAACGGGCAACGCTTCGCCGCCACGAAGGCCGCCACGTGGAGAAGGAGTTCTCGTGCCTCCCCTCTTGCTAGGCACCGACCGGCTGTCGCCACGCTGGCCCTCGTCTCAGGGCGGCGTCTCGTACGCGGACCCGGCCGACAGCGCGCGCCGCTGCTACTCCTTCGACAGCAGCCAGGGCGAGACCAACCTCGGCTGGCTGGTGGCGGACCGGCCCAACCGGCAGCCCACGTACCAGCCCGGCGGCGTCGGGCTCCAGGACCTGTACGCGCAGAGGGCGAACCACCAGTTGTGGACGGTCTCCTCGCGGACCGTCACTGTGCGGTCCAGCCGGAGACCAGATGGACTCCGGCGAGCGCGACGACGAGGCCCGCGCCGAGTGCCAGCGCCAGCAGTGACCAGCGCCCGGCGCGCCGGGGAGCGGGCGTCCCGTGACGGGCCGGGCGGCGGCGCAGGTCGGCGCCGATCAGGCGCGGCAGGCGCCACAGGTAGGCGAGGACGTGCACGGACATCACGGCGATCCAGCAGACGAAGGAGGCCTTGTGCAGCAGGAGCACCGGAACCGGGCCGGTGTCCGGTCCGAGCAGGGCCAGCGCCACCCCCGTACCGAGGACGGCGACGCTCGTGGCGACGACCAGGGGACCCAGCACGCGCAGCAGCGGTGCGGGCGGCCCCTTGCGGCGGTAGGCGGGCGCGCCCGTGTAGTAGCGCAGGAACCGGTAGCCGGTCGAGCCGATCTTCAGGACGACCGGGCCGGTCAGCAGCAGCCCGATGAAGAAGTGCAGGGTGAGGAGCCGGCCGAGGAAGAGGATGGTCACGCCCTCGGCGGCGAACAGGAGCAGCAGCACCGCACCGGTCGCCGCGGTCAGCCGCTCGTTGCCCTCCGGGCCGCCGGCCGCCCGGCCGTCCGGCTCGGTCGTGTCGTGGGCCGGTGTCCTGCCGTCGATCACGGTCACTTGTCCGTCCTCCTGATGATCAGGCCCCGCCCGGCCCGGATGGCGGCGCTGTCCCGCCCGCTCCCACGCTGCGCGCCGGAGCGGCAGGAGTATGTCCGACCTGGGGTTAAGAAATCGTTCACGACCGTGGCGCCGGCCGCCGGTCCGGGGCGGGACCGGGCGGCCGGTCCAGGCGCAGCGCCAGTACCGGGCACGCGGCCACGGCACGCCGCGCGTGCCCGAGGGCCTTTCCGGTGAGAGGGGCCGATCCCATGATCGGGTAGCCCCACTCGTCCAGGTCGACGAGTTCCGGGAGGAGTTCGGCGCACAGGCCGTAGCCGTCGCAGGCGATGCGGTCGATTCCGAGGGAGTGAGCGCCGGCCATGCCGGTCACCTCCATTCCTGGTCGTCCGGTGCCGGTGTGTCCCCCACCGGCAGTACGGGTTCGTCGCCCGCGGCTGCGCACGGGCCGAGGCCCAGGTGGTGCCGTACGTCGCCGGCGAAGACCCGCAGGGCGGTCGCGGCGAAGCGGGACGCGCCGTCCGGGTGCCGGCAGGCACCGCGCCCGGCGAGCAGCGCCGCCCGGCTCTCCAGGCGCCGTACCGCCTCCGGGGTGGGACGCCCCCAGGCGAGGTCCGCGAAGTCCGCGGCGACGGCCGGCAGCCCGAACCGGCACGGTCCGCACTGGCGCGCGCTCTGCGCCGCGAGGTGGCCGAGCACCCTCGCCGCCTCGGCCAGACCGCAGGTCCGGGCGGGCAGCGCCACGATCACCCCGGCGCCGGGTCCCGCGCCGAGCGCGGCCAGGTCCTGTTTGGCGAACGGGACGCGCACCGCCTGCTCGGCCGGCAGCCAGCTGCCGAAGAAGCCGCCCAGCAGCACGGAGCCGAGCGGCTCCGTGGGCCCGCCGGCGATGTCCAGCACCTGGCCGAGCGGCAGGCCCATCTCCACTTCGTAGACGCCCGGCGTGCGCAGCGCACCGGAGAGGGTCACGAGCGTGGTGCCCGCGGCGTCGGGACGTCCGGCGCCGCGGAACCAGCCGGGACCGTAGCGCGCGATCAGTGCGAGGTGGGCGAGGGTCTCGACGTTGTCGATCAGGGTGGGGCGCCGGCCGACACCCTTCTCGAAGGGGCGCGGCGGGGTCGCCAGGGGGCGGGCGTCGCCACCGTTCAGCCAGCTCACCAGCGATGTCTCCTCGCTGGAGACGTAGTGGTGGGGCAGTTCGTGCACCAGCACCGGCACCGGGGCGAGGCCCAGCCGCCGGCGTTCCTCCACGGCCTCGCGCAGCGCCTGTGCCTGGTCCTGCCTGGTGCGGGGCAGACACAGGTGCGCCACGTCGGCGCCGACCGCGGCGGCGGCCAGTGTGATGCCGTCCAGCACCAGGTGCGGGGCGAGGGCCAGCAGGGTCTCGTCCTTGCGGCTGGCCGGTTCGCTCTCCATGCCGTTGGCGACCACCACGGCGGTGCCCCGGCCGCCCGCGACGGTGCGCAGCTTGCGTCCGGTGGGGAAGGCGGCGCCGCCCCGGCCGGTCAGTCCCGCGTCCTCCACCGCCCGCACCAGCCGGTCGGCCGCGTCAGCGGTACGGGGAAAGGGCGGCGGGCCGTACCGGCGCAGGTGCTCGTCCAGCCCGGCCGCGCGGCCGGTGTCGTACCAGCCGTGGAGCAGCCGGGAGCCGTACGGGCCCAGCATGCCGTCCCGGCCGTCACCGGCCTGAAGGGCCGTCAGGGCCGTCAGGTCCATCGGGGTGGTCGTCCCGCCGGTCATCGCGTCGGTCATTCGTCGCCTCCCTCGTCGTCGTCGGCCCTCGGCGCAGGCGCCGGGTGGACGGTGCTCGGGCCCGTGGGCGTGCCGGTGCCCGTGCCGGTACTCGTACTCGTGGCGGTGGTGCCGCCCGCTCGGTGCGCCCAGCCCGGTTGCAGCGGACCTGAGTTCACGAACGCGGCCAGCACCACGGGCATCGCCGCCGCGGCGACCCCTGCCCAGAGCCGTGCCGCGCTCCGGCCGGGCCCTGCCCGGTACAGCCGCCACCAGACGGCGGCGACCACGAGGGCGACGCATCCGGTGTACAGGGCGAGTTGCAGCGTGAGCCGGGTGTCGGTGCCGGTCCCGGCGGCGTGGAAGAGCGCCACCGGCCAGGCCGCGTAGGCCAGCCAGTGCACGGCCTTCCAGCGCCGCTGCCCCATGCGCAGCCGTACCGCGCTGGTGGCCGCGACCGCGAGCAGCAGGTCGAACGCGACCGTGCCCAGCCCCATCCAGAGCGGCCGGTACGACGCGGTGAACGGCACCACCGTCACCAGCCAGCCCAGGTGGACGAAGGTGTCGAGGACCGCGGTGACGATGTGCAGGGCCAGGAAGGCCAGGGTCAGCACCGACAGGTTGCGGTGCAGCGCGCTCACCTCGAAACGGGCGAACCGGCGCGGTGTGTAGCGGCCGCCGACGGCGATGCCGAGCGCGACGGTCGTGGTGAGCAGTACCAGGGCGACGGTGCCGCCCGCCCGGGTCGCGTACCAGAGCGGGCTGGGGCCGGCCGCTGCCAGGGTGGCCAGTCCGGTCACAGGGCACCTCCTTCGGTGTGTTCCGCGAACGGGTCCGCGGGCCAGCCGCAGACCCGTTCGACGGTTCCGTCCACCCGGACCAGCCGCGCCGGCAGCCCCGCCCGGCGCAGTCGGCCGAGGGCTTGTTCGCCGAGCACCACGGCCTCGGTGCTCGCGGTGTTGGCGGCCACGCAGCTGACGGCCGCCACGCTGACGGTCCGCCAGACCGGTGCGGGAACGTCACCGGTGACGGGATCGACGATGTGGTGCACCTGCCGTTCCCCACGGCGCCAGTTCCGCACGGTGGTGCCGGAGGTGGCGAGTCCGCCCCCGGTGATGCTCACCGTGGGCCGGCCCGCCGTGTCGGGGGCCGCGTGGTCGTCGGCGACGGCCACCCGCCAGCCCCCCGGCGGCGGATCACCCGCGGCCGAGAGGTCACCGCCGAGGTTGACCAGGACGCCATGGCCCGTCACCTCGGCCGCGCGGTCGGCGGCCCGGTCGGCGGCGAGGGCCTTGGCCGTCGCACCGAGGTCGAGCGCGATGCCCCGGGGCAGCCGCAGCCGCCGGGAGGCCCGGTCCCACTCCACCGCCCGCCAGCCCGCGGACGGTCCGGCGACGCGCAGGGGGCCCAGGTCCTGCGGGCGCAGCGCGGCGAACGTGACGTCGTAGCCGAGCGCGCGCACCGCGGTTCCGACGGTGGGATCGACGACGCCGTCGGTGACCTCCGCCGCGTACAGCGCCACGTCCAGCGCCTCGGCGAACAGGGCGCTCACGTGCACGGCGGCCCCCGCCGCCGCGTTGGCGCGGGACAGTTCCGAGTCGGGCCGGAAGCGGCTGCACGCCGCGTCGACGGCGGCGAGTTCCGCGTCGAGCACCCGGCGTGCCGCGGTCAGGGCGACAGGGTCGGTGACGAGCAGCGAGGCGGTGGTGCCCAGCGCGCGGAAGGAGACCGAGGCCGGATGCACGGCGGCGGGGGTCATGAGGCACCCGACGTGGTGTGCGCGGGCTGCGGGGCCGGTGCCGGGGGTGTGGTGGGGGCGGTGGAGCGGGCCGCCGGGTGGGTGGCCGAGGCCGTCCGGTGCGGCGCGGTGGTGGCCCGGGAGGCCGATCCGGTGGTCGGCTCGGCGGTTCTGGACGGGGCCGCCGAGTGCGACGGCTCTCGCGAGCCGTCGGGGGTGCCCGGCGCGGGAGCCGACGGGTTCGAGGTGTTCCCGGGCGTGGGCGAGGACTTCCCGGGCAGGGCGTGCGCGTATCCGGTGGCGAGCACGACGGAGCCGGCCGCCGCGGCGGCGGCCACCCACCGGGTGGTGCTGCCGACCCGGCGCAGGCCGCGTTCACGGCGTCGGGCGGCACCGGCCGACGTGGGGTGGTCGGGGTGGGACATGGTTCCTCCTCGGCCGCGGGTGTGCCCCGGGAAGCGCTCGGCACCGTGCGGCCACGCCTGTGACTGTCCGGTCTCCAGCCTGCGCAGGCGTCTGTCGGGATCCGGTTCAGGAATCCTTCACAACCCGCAAAGATCGGCGAACCCGCTGGTCACAGCGGTGAGATCACATGTCCTGGAGGGGAAGGGGCCGGGGGACAGGTCAGGTCCGGTACGACCCGCGAGAGCGCCGGGTGCTGCTCCTCCGGGGGAGTCCCGGCTGCGGCCCTGGAGGGGTTCAGGCGCCGGTCGTCCCGGTACCGCCGGAACCGGGCTCCCCGCTCCGCTCGCGCCGGCGCCGTGCCGCGGGCAGCGACAGCGCCACGGTCAGCCCGCCACCGGGCGAGTCCAGCAACTCGGCGGTGCCGCCGTTGGCGGTGATCAGCCGGTGGACGATGGCCAGGCCCAGCCCGGTACCGCTCGCCTCGGGGTTGCCGAACCTGCGGAACGCGTTCTCCCGTGCGGCGCGGCCCATCCCGGGACCGTTGTCGGCGACCCGCAGCCGGACGGTGCCGCCCTGCCGCTTGCCGGTGATCAGCACCAGGCCGCCCGGCTGGACCACGTCGAGGGCGTTGGCGATCAGGTTGTCGAGCACCTGCTCCAGATCGCCCGCCCCGAGGAAGGCGGTCAGCCCGGGGGCGCAGTCGGCGGCGAGCCGGACCTGGCCCGCGTCGGCGACCGGCTCCCAGGCGGCGACGCGGTCGGCCACCAGGCGGTCCACCCGGACCGCGACCGGCCGCGGTACCGCGTGCTCGGCGCGCGCCACCGCCAGCATGCCGTCCACCAGCCGGGACAGGCGGGCGATCTCGCCCTGCGCGTCGGCCAGCTCGGCGGCGGTTTCCCCGTCGGCGTCGGCGGCGAGCAGGTCGAGGCGCAGCCGGAGCGCCGCGAGCGGGGTGCGCAGCTGGTGCGACACGTCCGCGACCACGGCGCGGTGGCCGTGCACCAGGGCCTCGGTGCGCGCGGCCATCGTGTTGAACGTCGCCGCGAGACGCCGTACCTCCTGCGGGCCCGCCTCGGCCGGCGCCCGCGCGTCCAGCGCTCCCTCGCCCAGCCGCCCCGCCGCCTCGTCCAGCACCCGCAGCGGGCGGCCGACCCAGCGGGCCAGCAGGACCGACATCAGCACGGCCGCGCCGAGGCCGCCGACGGCGATCAGCGTGAGCCAGCCCCACATCACCAGGATCCGGTCGTGCAGCGGATCGGCGGAGCGGCTGAGGACGGCGACCCCGACGGCGTCCGAGGCGTCGCCGATCGGCACGGCGGTGATCAGCCACTGATCGTCCTGGTGCACCCGGGTGGCGGGGTGGGCGAGCACGGCCGAGGCCAGCTCCGCGGAGTCGTCCCCGGCCGCGCCGGAGCACCCGGCCGAGAGCACCACCCGGCCCGCGTTGTCGTAGACGGCCGCGCACTCGCCCTTGCGACGAGCCTCCTCGGCGAGGCGGCGCGCCGGTGCGTCCGACTTGCGGTCGGACAGGTACTCCTCGGCGGCGGAGGCGATCGACCTGGTGTTCGCGGCCGCCTCGGCCCGGAACGAGGTCTGCTCGCGCTGCGTCATCAGCAGTCCGAGCGGCACCACCGCCAGCACCAGGACCGCGGTGATCAGGGCGATGACGCTGAGCGCGATGCGGCGGGTCACGGTGGCTCAGCCGACTTCGCCGAGGCGGAAACCGCGGCCGTAGACGGTCTCGACCAGTCCGGGAACACCCAGTTTGCGGCGCAGCGCGGCCATGTGGACGTCCAGGACCTTCGTGGGCCCGTACCAGTGGGCGTCCCAGGCGCGTTCCAGGATCTCCTGGCGCGTCACGACCCGGCCCGGATCGGCGGCGAGGCACTGGAGGATGTCGAACTCCTTGGGGGTCAGCGCGACTTCCGCCCCGCCGACGGTCACCTTGCGGGTGCGCGGGTCGACGACGAGCGGTCCGTGGGCCAGCAGTTCGGGCCCGGACGGCCGCACGCGCCGCAGTACGGCCCTGATCCGTGCCAGCAGCTCCGCCAGCCCGAAGGGTTTGACCAGGTAGTCGTCGGCGCCCTCGTCGAGCGCGGCGACCCGGTCGCCCTCCTCGCCGCGGGCGGTCACCACGATGATCGCCACGTCCGACCGGCGGCGCAGCGCGCGGCAGACGTCGACACCGTCCATGTCCGGCAGGCCGAGGTCGAGCAGGACCACGTCGGGCGGCGGTACGTGGGTGAGCGCGCCGCGTCCGGTCCCGACGCCGGTCGTCCGGTACCCGGCTCGCTCCAGGCCGCGCACCAGCGACCCGGCGAGCCCGGGGTCGTCCTCGACGACCAGCACGGTGAGCGCTTCGGGCACGGCGTGGGAGCCGGTTTCCTGTTCCACGGCATCCAGCGTAGGGCGACGTGGACGGATCTCGGACCGCCCGCGGACGGCGCAGCGCACAGCGGCCGTTGTGGTGACCGACCGGCTTTGCCGCATCTGAAGCTTTCCCGAACGGCTCTCCGACGCGGCACGGCGCAAGCTGGTGACACGGCGCCCGCGAGCCGACCGACCGCCTCGCGGTACCGCCTTCGCCCGAAGGAGGCCGACCCATGCCCCTGCCCGGACCCGCACAAGACCCCGAACCCGTGCGGCGGCGCGAACGCGGCCTGCGGCGGGTGGGCGCCACGACCCGCCTGACCGCCATCGCCGCGACGGGCGCCGCCCTGCTGCTCGGAACCGGCTATGCCCACGCCCTGCCGGGCATCTCCGCCCTGGCGTCCCGCGCCGTCGAACACTCCGACACCGGCGAGCACCCGCAGCCCTCGACCGGAGCTCCGGTGCCCACCACGCAGCCGGCGCAGACGACGACCGGCGCGTCCTGACCCGCGCCCGCCCGTTGTGGACCAGTGCCCCACCGTCCGGCCGATCCTCGTCGATCCGGCCGGCGGCCACGGCGGCGGCTGCGTCGGCATCTGCGGACACATACCCCCCGCGGTATCTTGTAACCGTGGGCCCCGCCCTCAGGGGCGGGGCATCGAGTGCCCTGCTACCCCCCAGGGGTAATGTGGTGATCGGTCGACACGGCGACAGGTGGAGCGTATGACGATCCGGGCAGCTCGCGGCGGCACAGCCGTCCGCTGGACGTACGGGGTGTTCCTCACCCTCTGCGTCGTGCTGGCCGTGCTCGTCCACCACGAGATGCCCGCGATGGACGCTTCCGCCATGCCGCGCGCGGCGCACCCGGACCACGCGATGGCCCACGCGATGTCCGACAGCACGGCGCCCTCCGTCCCCGGCGCCACCGCGCACAGCCGCTCCGGCGCCACCGCGCACAGCGCCGACAGCGTCTGCGCCATGCCGGGCATGCAGCACTGCGGCGCGGCCGGCGTCGACTCCCTCCAGCTGGCCGCACCCCACCGGACGGCGTTCGACCCGCTGGCGAAGCCGTTGCAGGCCGCGGCCGGGCGGGCACCCGGCGCCGCGGCGACCGACCGCGCCCCGCCCGACCTGTCCGTCCTCTCCCAGCTGCGTATCTAGGCCGCGCCGGACGGCGCGCGATGTGCCGTCCCTCCGCGACCACATCGGCTTTTCGCAGCAGAGGACACAACCCCATGAACACCATCGACCGTCGCTCCGTCCTGCTCGCCGGGCTTGGCGTCGCGGGCGCCGGCGCGCTCGCCGCCTGCCGCAGCGATTCCGGTTCCGGCTCCGGTTCCGGCTCCGGCGACGCCCTCGTCGACCCGTCCGGCCCGGCCGTCGCCGCCGCCGAGAAGAAGCGCCACAGCACCGGACGGGAGCGGAAACTCACGCTGACCGCGGCACCCGCCACGATCGATCTCGGCGCCGGTGTCCGGCCCAGGACCTGGGCCTTCGACGGCCGTACTCCGGGCAGGGAGGTCCGGCTGTCGGTGGGCGACACGCTGGTCGCCGAGCTGTCCAACCAGCTGCCGGGCAAGACCACCACGTCCGTCCACTGGCACGGCATCGCCCTGCGCAACGACATGGACGGCGTGCCGCCCACCACCCAGAGCGCCGTCCGGGCCGGTTCCACGTTCACGTACCGCTTCGTCGCGGACACCCCGGGCACGTACTTCTTCCACCCGCACATCGGCGTCCAGCTCGACCGCGGCCTGTACGCCCCCCTGATCGTCGAGGACCCCAGGGAAACCCTCGCCTACGACGACGAGTGGGTCGTCCTCCTCGACGACTGGGTCGACGGTGTCACCGGAACCCCCGACGAGGTCTACGCCGAACTCGGCCACGGCATGGCCGGCATGGGCATGGGAACCAGCACCGGCTCGGGCTCAGGCGGCACGGACGGTCACGGCATGGGCGGCATGAGCGGGATGGACATGGGCGGCTCCGGTTCCCCGTCCCCCACGGCCGCGGCCTCCGCCGGCGGCGGGTCGGCGACGTTCATGCTCATGGGCGCCACCAGCGAGCTGCTCGGCGGCGACGCCGGGGACGTGAAGTACCCGTACCACCTGATCAACGGCCGGGTGGCCGCCGACCCGGACGTCTACACCGGCAAGCCGGGCAGGAAGGTCCGGCTGCGGATCGTCAACGCGGGCTCGGACACCGCCTACCGCGTGGCCCTCGGCGGCCACACCCTGACCATCACCCACACCGACGGCTTCCCCGTCCGGCACCAGCAGGTGGACGCCCTGCTGGTCGGCATGGGGGAGCGCTACGACGTCCTCGTCACCCTCGGCGACGGCGTCTTCCCGCTCGTCGCCCTGGCCGAGGGCAAGAACGCGAACGGTCTGGCCCTGGTGCGCACGGGCTCGGGGAGCAGGCCGGCGGCGACCGTCCGGCCGAGGGAACTCGACGGCATGATCATGACCGCGTCCCAGCTGCGCGCCGCCGACGAGGTGCGCCTGAAGCCGGCCCGGACCGACATCACGCACCAGATCCGACTGACCGGCGGCATGATGAGGTACGACTGGGCCGTCAACGGCACCCCGTTCGACATGAAGAACCCGGGGGCGAACCCGATCCTCGTCGAGCAGGGCCGGCGCGTACGGTTCGACTTCGTCAACGACACCGACATGTGGCATCCGATGCACCTGCACGGCCACACCTACCAACTCGGCGCCTCGGGACCGCGCAAGGACACCGCGATCGTGCTGCCCAGGAGGAAGCTCTCCGTCTTCTTCGACGCCGACAACCCCGGCCAGTGGATGCTGCACTGCCACAACGCGTACCACGGCCAGGCCGGGATGATGGCCGACGTCGCCTATCGCGCCTGATCCCGCACGGGCACGCCCGGGCCGACCCCGGTCCGGGCGTGCCCGTGCGGCACGAGCCCGGGATGCGACAGGACGGCGGCGACGGCCGGCGGCGGGAAGGATCCCGGGGCGGCGGGCGGCTGCCGCCGGTATGGCGGCAGTCCTCGTGCGCCACGACGCGCCGGGTTCCGCTACCGGGCCCGTGCCGCGCAGTTGCCGGATCGTGCCGCCGAGCTTGTCGCGGAACCCGTCCAGCATCTGCGGCCGGGCGCTGACGATCCACCGGGTGCCGAACAGGTACTTGCCGCCGCACGCGGAGGCGGAGTCCAGCCAGGTCTCCTTGACCGCGTCGCTGGGGAAGACGGTGACGAGCCGCCGTGGCGGCTACCTGACGTGGCGGGCCGGCTGGGTGGCCCTGTGCAGCAGGTACTCCAGGGGCCCGCGCCGGAACAGGCGAGTCCAGACCACGGCCAGCAGCGTCGCCGTGCCGATGAAGCCGAGAAGTACCGGCAGCCCCCCGTGCAGGGACTCGTCGTCGATCGCCGGCACGCGCCAGACGTCGCTGAGGAACCAGAGGGCAAGGATGTGCAGGACGTACACCGTCAGCGCCATCGTGCCGACCGCCGCGACCGGCCTGGCCAGGGCCGTCAGGCGCGGCATCCGTTCGGCGACGGCCAGGCACCCGGCCACCACCGCGAGCGCGACGCCCGTGTTGCCGAGGACGGAGAAGGCCGTCTGACTGTGCGGCGCCGCCACCAGCAGCCAGGCGGACGGGGGGTGGGCCACGGGATCGCCGACGGTGTCCGACCACCAGGCGGACGACGCCGAACCGCCGTCCGTGGCGGCCGCGACGGTGGACAGCGCGTGCGGGACCAGACGCAGGGCCAGCCAGGAACCGCCGTAGCCGAGCACGGCGAGCCCTCCGCCGGCCAGGGCGAGCCGGGACCGGATGCCGGGCCGGGTGAGGTCGAGCCGGGCCACCGCCATGCCCGCGACCATGAACGGCATCCAGGTGAGCACCGGGTACTCACCGGTGAACAGCAGTTCCACGAAGCCGTCCGTGCCGGTGACGCGGGCCAGCGGATCCCGCGCGGTGACGGCGTCCGCCCAGCCCCCTGGCTGGATCGAGCTTCTGATCGCGTAGAGCAGCAGGGGCATGACCAGCGCACCCGTGGCGGCGATCAGCGCGAGCGTGGCCGCCCGCAGCCGGTACAGCGGGAGGACGGTCAGGAAGAGCAGCCCGTAGAAGCTGAGGATCACGGCCACGTCGGTGTCCAGGGCGGTCAGGGCGTAGCCGAGCGCCGCCAGGACCACGGCGCGGATCACGATCCGCGCCACGGCCTGACGGCCGGCGCGCCCGGTCCGCGGACGCGGCCGGCCGGTGATGATGACCAGCGAGAAGCCGGCCAGCAGCGCGAAGAGGGCGGAGGAGCGTCCCCGTGCCGCCTCCAGCAGGAATCCCACCGGGCCGCCCACCGTCACGTCGGGGCCGACGTGCGCGGAGTACATCCCGAAGACCGCGAGGCCGCGGGCGAGATCGATGCCGACGAGTCGTCCCGTGGACGGGGTACCGACCGAGAGGGCGCGGGCCGCGGCGGAGGGGCCGGACGGGTGGGTACGGGCGGCGGGGGAGGAGCGTGCCCCGGCGCGCGCCTCCGGCACCTCCACCGGCACCCCCGACGGTGTTTTCAGCGTCATGCCTTGATGGTTCACCGTCGGGCCTCCCGATCCAGCCCGGCGTGTTTCCTGAGGTACCCCGCCGACCGGCTGATGTCACCCCCGCCAACCGGCGGGAATCGCGACCGGCCAGGCGGCGGGCGGCTCCCCGGTGGTACGGATCCACCGGTGGTGGTGCGATGAGCGGAGCGCGGGTGATCCGGGTCCTGGTGGTCGACGACGAAGCCCTGGTCCGCATGGGCTTCTCGCACATTCTCAACGCGGCGGACGGCATCGAGGTCACGGCGGCGGTACCCGGCGGCGAGGCCGTGCGGACGGTGCGGGAGCTGAAGCCCGACGTGGTGCTGCTGGACATCCGGATGCCGGACGTCGACGGGCTCACCGTCCTGGCACAACTCCGCCGGCTGCCGGACCCGCCGGTGGTGGCCGTCCTCACCACCTTCGACACCGACGAATACGTGGCCACCGCCCTGCGCTCGGGCGCCGCGGGGTTCCTGCTCAAGGACACCGACCCCGAGGAGCTCCCGCACCTGGTGCGCACGCTGGCCGAAGGCGGCACCGCGCTGTCGTCCAAGGTCACCCGCACGGTGGTGGACGGCTACCTGGACGCCGGCGGGCGCGAGCCCTCCGCCGTACGCCTCGCCGGCCGGCTGACCGAGCGGGAGCGCGCCGTTCTCGTGCTCATGGCCGAGGGACTGGCCAACAACGACATCGGCGAACGGCTCCATCTGAGCACCGGCACCGTGAAGGGCCACGTCAGCGCGGTGTTCGGCAAGCTGGAGGTCAGCAGTCGCGTCCAGGCCGCGCTGATCGCCGAGCGCGCGGGCCTGCTCGTGTCACCGGACGACGGGGGCGCCGGATGACCGCCCCGAAACCGTCGGCCGTGGTCCTGGACGTCGCACTGGCCGCGGTGGCACTGGCGGACACCTGGGTGCACGTGGACAGCGGCGACCGGCCCGCCGTGGCCCTGTCGCTGCTCGCCGCCGGAGCACTCACGCTGCGTCGCCGGCTCCCGCTGACGACCTTCCTCCTCACGCTGCCCGCCGCCCTGGTCTCCGACGCGATGTTCGCCATCACGGTCGCGCTGTACACGCTCGCCTCGGTCAGCCGCCATCGTCTCCTGCTGGCCGGGTGCGCGCTGCTCTTCACCGTCGGCGACTACCTCGCCTGGCCGCCGTGGTCGTCCCTGAGGGCGACCCAGCTCACCGGGGCCGACGGCCTCCTCCACCTCACCTACACCCTGGCCACCGCGGCCGCCCCCGTCTTCCTGGGCCAGCTCGTCCAGGCCCGGCGTGACCTGTCCCTCAGGCTCGCCGAGATCTCCGAGGCCCGCGAGTACGAGCGGCTGCTGACCGCGCAGAGCGTCCTCGCGAAGGAACGCGCCCAACTCGCCCGGGAGATGCACGACGTGGTCTCCCACCAGGTCAGTCTCATCGCCGTACAGGCCGGAGCACTCCAGGTCGCCGGCCGGGACACCGAGACCAGACGGGCCGCGGCCACCATCCGGCAGCTCAGCGTGCAGACCCTCGACGAACTCAGACACATGGTCAGCGTGCTGCGCGCCTCCGGCAGCAGCCCCACGGAGCTCACTCCCCAGCCCTCCCTCGCCGACCTGCGCCACCTGGTCGACACCAGCTGCATCAAGACGAAACTCGAGACGGACCTGCCGGAGGACCTCCCGCCCACCGTCCAGCGCGCCGTCTACCGCACCGTGCAGGAAGCCCTCACCAACGTCCGCAAGCACGCCCCCGGTGCCACCGCCAGCATCCACATCCACCACCGGGACGGCACCCTGCGCACCACCGTCACCAACACCGCCCCCACCCACCTCCCGCTCACCCTGCCCAGCGCCCACCACGGCCTCGCCGGTCTGCGGCAACGCGCGGAACTCCTCGGCGGCACGGTCACCTCCGGCCCCACCCCCGACGGCGGCTACGAACTCCTTCTGGAACTGCCCACGGAGCCGACCCGGTGACGGGCAGCGGCTTCCGGAACCGTCCGCGGGTCTGCGAGGATCCCGCGGTGATCAGCACTGACGACACCACCCGCGGCACGCTCGTCCGCCGCGGCTTCGCCCTGGAGTACGCCACCCTCGGCTGGAACGTGATCGGCATCGTGGTGCTCGCCGGCGCCGCGGTCGCGGCGAGATCCGTGGCGCTGGCCGGGTTCGGCCTGGACTCCCTGATCGAGATCGGCGCCTCCGCCGTGGTGATCTGGGAGCTGTCCGGTACCGGCGAGGACCGCAGGCGCCGTGCGCTGCGGCTGATCGGTGCCGGCTTCGCGCTGCTGGCGGTGTACCTCCTGGTGCAGTCCACCTGGGTGCTGGCCGCCGGCTTCCGGCCCCACCACTCGTCGCTGGGCATCGGCTGGACCGCGGTGACGGCCGCGGCGATGTTCGCGCTCGCCGCGGGCAAGGCACGCACGGGCGCCGCGCTGGACAACCCGGTGCTCAGGGCCGAGGGCCGGGTCACCCTGATCGACGGCCTGCTGGCCACCGCCGTGCTGACCGGTCTCCTGCTGAACTCCCTGGCCGGCCTGTGGTGGGCGGACCCGGCCGCGGGGTACGTGCTGGTCTGCTACGCGCTGCGCGAGGCCAGGGAGATCTTCCCCGGCACGCGCTGACACGGGGTCCGGCGGACTCGGCCGGACCCCGCGCACGGGCGGCGGGTTCAGGCGGGGACCCGCGGCGGACGGTCCTCGCCGGCCGTCTCCGTGCCCGCCGGTGCCCGCAGGCTGCCGTAGCGCTCCATGCGCTGCCACCGCAGCCGTGAGCCCGACACGGCGGTGAAGACGGACTGGACGACCACCAGGTACATCAGCTGGCGGTAGACGAACTGCTGTAGCGGCAGGCTCCACAGCGGCCCCGGGCGTTCGCCGTCCAGGCGGAACGCGTACAGGCCCATCAGCAGTTGCAGGAGCAGGAAGGCGAGCCACAGGGCGGTGATCCGCAGGGGGTCGAGGAAGACCAGGCCGTAGAGGGCGAAGACGTCGACCACGGGCGCGAGCAGCGGCAGCAGGACCTGGAAGAGGAGGAGGTAGGCCAGACCGCGGCGGCCGAGCTTGCCGGCGGAACCGCGTTGCGCCAGCGCGCCGCGGTGCTTCCACATCGCCTGGAGGGTGCCGTAGCACCAGCGGTAGCGCTGCCGCCACAGGGCGCCGAGCGACGCGGGCGCCTCGGTCCAGGCGACCGCCCCCTCCTCGTACACCACGCGCCAGCCCGCGCGGCACAGGGCCATGGTGAGGTCGGTGTCCTCGGCGAGGGTGACGTCGCTGACCCCGCCGAGGGCGAGCAGGGCCCGGCGGCGGAACGCCCCGACCGCTCCGGGCACGGTCGGCATGCACTCGGCGAGGTCGAACAGACGGCGGTCGAGGTTGAAGCCGACCACGTACTCGATGTGCTGCCAACGGCCCAGCAGACCGCCGCGGTTGACCACTTTGGCGTTGCCGGACACGGCGCCCGTGCGCGGGTCGGCGAAGGGCTGCACGATCGTGCGGACGGCGTCGGGTTCGAAGACGGTGTCGCCGTCGACCATGACGACCAGCTCGCAGCCGGCCGCGGCCAGGCCGGTGTTGAGCGCGGCGGGCTTGCCGGCGTTGCGCTGCCGGATCACCCGCACACCCGGCAGCCCCAGGGACTCGACGAGATCGGCGGTGCCGTCGGTGGAACCGTCGTCCACCACGATGATCTCCACCGGATGGTCCGAGGCGACCAGGGAGCGTACGGCCGCCTCGATCCCGGCGCTCTCGTTGTACGCCGGGACGATGACGCTGACCCGTTCGGTCACCGGCGGCCCCCAGGGCCTGGCCCGGCGCCCCGTGCGCAGGCGGCGGTGGCGGCGGGCCGCGACCAGCACGACCGCCGCGCGCAGCACGCTGACCGCTCCGGCCGCGTACATCAGCACGCCGAGCAGCCGGATCGCCCAGTCGCCGAGCTGAAGCATCTTGATGAGGGCGATGCCCTGGAGGTGGTCGCCCGCTCCGGCGGGCCGGACGGGACCGGCCATGCCGACCGCGGCGCCGACCGTCGAGAACCGGAAGCCCTGTGCCTTCAGCCGGGGGATCAGGGTGCTCAGGGCGGCGACGGTCTGGGAACGGTCACCGCCGGCGTCGTGCATCAGCAGGATCTGCCCGGCCGTGCCGTGCGGTGTCGCGTTCGCGAGGACACGGGCCGTGCCGGGGCGCTGCCAGTCCTCGGCGTCCAGGGTGGAGAGGACGGTGACGTACCCGGCCGCGTCGGCCTGCTTCAGGACGGACCAGTCGGCGTCGTCCAGCGCGTCGTTCTGCGAGGAGTACGGCGGTCTGAGCAGCCCGGTGGTGACGTCGGCGGCGCCGGCCACCGCCAGCTGGGTCTCGCGCAGTTCCAGGGACCGCTGCCAGGGGGCGAGGCGGGCGAGGTCGGGGTGGGTGAAGGTGTGGATGCCGATCTGGTGGCCCTCGGCGACGATCCGGCGGACCAGTTCCGGGTGGGCCACGACCTGGGTGCCGACGACGAAGAACGTCGCGTGCACGTGGTTGCGGCGCAGCACGTCCAGGATGCGCGGCGTCCAGACCGGGTCGGGGCCGTCGTCGAAGGTGAGGGCGATGGTGCGGGCCTTCGGGCGGGCGGTGTGCGGGGAGCCGGCGGCGCCCGCGATCACCGGGCCGCCGCGGGCCACCTGGCCGGGCACCGTGTCGGCACGGCCGCGGGGGCCGGTCACGTCGTCCGAGGTGATCCCGAACATGTGGTGGGTGTAGCCCTGCAGCAGGAGGGCCGCCGACAGGGTCACCACGAGCACGCACAGCAGCAGCCAGTGGGTGCGGGGGGTCACCTGGCGGGTGCGGCCGCGGCCGCGGCGGCGGCGACCGGTCGGGTCGGCCGGGCTGGTGAGATCGGTCACGTCAGGGCCTTGGATCACTTCACGGGCTTGTGGGAGGCGGCGATGGTGCGTCCCTTGGCGGAGGGCGCGGCGGTGCTGGTGGCGGTGGCGCCGGTGGTGGCCGCGGTGGTGGGACTGGCGGTCGTGGTCGGGCCGGGGGGCGCGGAGGTGGTCGCGGGCTTCGCGGTGGTGGCGGACGGGGCCGCGGGGGTGGCCGCGGCCGTCGGCCGGCCGCTCTGGCCGACGGCGGCCCGCGGGACCGTGGGAAGGGAGTTCGCGTCCGCCGCGCCGGAGGCCGTGCCCCCTGCCGGGTGACCGGTACCGGCGGACGAGCCGGGGGCGGTCGGGTGGGGTGCGGCCGGGTGCGTGGTGTCCGGGAGCGGGACGAACGGAGCGCTGATGGTGGGTCCGCCGAGCAGGGTGCTGACCAGCAGGGCGACATAGGCGCCGGCGGGGATCACCAGCAGCCGTGCGACACGCCGCACGCGGCGCTGGCGGCGCCCCGAGGCGTCCACGAAGACGGGCCGTGCCCGGTCGTGCTCCGGTGTGTCCGGCTCCGGTGCGGGGCGGCCGGAGTCGTCGTGGTGCGTCGGCGGCACGGCGATGACGTCACCGTGCGGAGAGTCCCACTCCGCCGTGGCGTGCTGGTCCGGCGCGGCGGAAAGGAGCGGGGCACCGGCGGCCCAGGGCACCGGCTCCGCCGTGGCCGTGCCGGCGGTGCTGCCGGCGTCCTCGTGGCCGTGGGCGTGCCCGTACCCGATGCGGCCGTACGGCTCCTGGCCGTACGCTGCGCCGCTGTCACCCGTCCGCTGCACGAGTCCTGCCCCTCTCCGTGACGACCGACGTGGTCGTCCGCCTGGAAAGAGCGCAGCGGGCCGAAACTGTTACACCTCCCGCCTCAGACGGTCACGTGTCCTCCTCCGGACACCCACAGACGCCGCCTTGCGGCGGCTCCTCTTCCGCCCGGGACCGACCTCGCGCACGCCTCGGACCGCCACTTCACCACCGCGTCCCCGCACTCGGCGGTGTGCGCGTAGAACGCCCGCAACTCACGGTGCGCCACGGCGAGGGCGCGTGGCGTCCCGGGCCTCGGGGGCACCCCGCCGCAGCGGGGCGGCAGCCCGTCCCGGGCGAAGTCCCACAGCGCCTCGAAGTCGGCGTGCTCCAGGAATCCGGCCACCCGGCGGGCCTGGGCCGCCGTGAGCACCAGCAAGGGCGGCTTGCGCCGGTCGGTGCGGAAGACCGGGCGGCCACCGAGCACCACCTGGGCCTGCGGCCGGTCGCCGGGACCTGTCGGCGCTGCGCCGGTGTAGATGTGCTCCTGATCCAGACAACGCTCGTCCAGACAGCACTCGTCCATCCGGCATTCGTCCATCCGGCACTCGTCCGGACGACGCTGGTCGGGCACCTCCTCGCGGCACCGGCCGGCCGGGCCGCGGGCGGTGTCCGCGTCGCTCGCGAAAAGCCGCTCCAGCCAAGCCGGACTGTTCCGCAGTGCCGGGGCCGGCACCGCTCGCAGACGCAGGTACGTACTCATGACAGGGGGAGCGCACGAGCGCGCCGAAGCGTCACCCGGCTCCGACGGCGCTGCCCGGTACCGCTGGTGCCGCTGATGCCGCTGATACCGCGGTGGCTCCTGTGCCGTTGTGACGTTTCTGTGAGCGCGCACGCTGGTCACCATGGGGACGCCGTGTGACCGGAGCACGGCGGACGAAGTGGGACTCGGCAGTGATCGGTGCGAACGAGGGCAATCTTGGGCCAGGTACGGCAACCCCGGCGTGTACAGGAGTACGACGGGGAACTGGGCGCGGCGGTGGCGCGTGCCCAGGACGGCGACGAGACCGCCTTCGCGATCGTTTACCGGATCGTGCAGCCGGGCCTCCTCGGCTTCCTCCGGGGGATCGTCGGCGACGAAGCGGAGGACGTGGCGTCCGACGCCTGGCTGGAGATAGCACGTGACCTGGGGCGTTTCCGGGGTGACGGCGCCGGGTTCCGCGGCTGGACCGCGACCATCGCCCGGCACCGGGCGCTGGACCACCTGCGCCGTCGGCGGGTACGGCCCCAGGCCGACGGTACCGACCAGGACGTACTGGATCTGGCCGGCCCGCACAACACGCATGAGCAGGCGCTGGAGTCCCTCTCCACCGAGTGGGCTCTGGAGCTGATCCGCGGACTGCCGCGGGACCAGGCCGAGGCCGTGCTCCTGCGGGTCGTGGTCGGTCTGGACGGTCCCGCCGCCGCGCGCGTCCTGGGCAAGCGTCCGGGCGCCGTGCGCACCGCCGCTCACCGGGGCCTGAAGCGCCTCGCCCGTCAGCTGGGCATCGGCGGTGAAGCGGAGGAAGGTGTGACGGATGTGGCTTCCCGCACGCTGGGGGAGTCGAAATGAACGACAACCGCGACAGGATCGACGGGCAGGCGCCGGATCCGGGACAGCGGGCAGAACGAAGCGGTCGGACAGGAACGGAAACGGACATGGGTGAACGGCTGAGCGGCGACGGGCCACGGGGCCGTCGACGCGTGCGGCCCGGCGGCACCCTGTCGGACCCTCGGGCCGCGGGTGACGACGCACTGGACGCCCCGCTGGAGACGGCACTGGCCGCCGCCGTCCGTGCGGGCGATCTCGCACCCCGGGGCGAGCAGCAGGCCCTGGCCGCGTTCCGGGCCGCCCGCGCCTCGGGCGCGCCTCGCGCGCGTACCCGGCGCCGCGACGACTGGCGGCCGGCAGCCGAGCGGCGGGCCCGGCGCCCGGCGAAACTGACGTTCGGTGTGGTCTTCGCCAGCCTCGCCCTGGGCGGTGTGGCGGTCGCGGCCATCGGTTCCGTCGGCTCCTCACCCGAGGGCACCGGATCCGGTTCCGGCCGGGGCACGACGATCCCCTCGGCGGCCGCCTCGAACCGGCCGGGCGGCGCGGCCCCGTCACCGTCCGTCGGCGGTGCCCGGCCGACGGACCGGCCCGCCACCGCCCAGGACACCGAGGCCCACTGCCGTGCCTACGAGCAGGTCAAGGCGGACGGCAAGGCGCTGGCCGCGACGGCCTGGCAGCGACTGGTCGCGGCGGCCGGCGGTGCGGACAAGGTGGCCGCCTACTGCTCCGGGCAACTGGCGGGGACGACGGCCAGGCCGAGCCACTCCACCGGTTCGGGCAACTCCGGCAAGGGTGCCTCGAACTCCGCCAACGCCACGGCGGGCGCCACCGGCGCTTCCGGCAACAGCCAGGCGAACGGCGGGCAGGGGCAGGGGCAGGGCAACGGCAAGAACAAGTAGGGCGGCCGCCGATGTCCTTCCGTCGCCCGGGGTGACAAGGGCGCGGCGCCGGGTCAGTGCCCGCTGACGGCGAGTTCGTAGTCGCCGATCAGGTCGCCGAGCAGCGTGCCCGCCGTGAGGTCGCTGGTGACGTGGCCCGCCATGTAGAGGCGGGAGTAGAGGACCTCGTCCTGCATCCACCGGTAGTCCGCGGCGCGGTGCGGGGAGAGGGCGCTGAGGAAGGTGACGGCCGCGGCGGAACGGGTCGCGTGCCGGGAGGGGTAGGAGTACGGGCCCTTGGCACCGGGCGTGACGCGCTTGTCCGGGCGCAGGGTCGGGTCGAGGACGAATGGGGCCGGCTGCCGGTCCTTGGCCGCCACCTGGTCGCTGATCGTCTTGGCCAGCGTCAGAGCCGCCTTCAGCTCGGCCTTCTCGGTCCTGCCGCGCGCGCCGGAGACCAGTTCGCGCTGGTCGTGGAGGTAGAGCCGCCAGACGTCCTTCTTGCCGTGCAGCTCCAGCCAGGTCGCGGCCTTCCGCCCCGCCGCCGTGCGGGTCCTGGCGAGGGCCTGGTCCTGGCGGAGTTCGGCGGTGCGCTGCTTCACCGACGGCGGGGCCGGGACCTGCCGCGCCGCCCAGGCGGTGAACGCCCGGTCGTCGCGGGTGGTGCCGTGGGCCTTCCGCCACTGCGCGAACAGGGCGTCGGCCTGCGCGCGCCGGGCGTCCGCGGCGGTGCCGATCGCCGCGATCTCGGCGTCGGTGAAGAGCGCGGGCGGCGGGTCCTGCCTGATCCGCTCCGTCGCGCCGGGCTTCTTGGCGGTGACGGCCGTGACCAGCTGGGGTCGCAGGGTGCTGACGGCCACGGCCGCGACGGCGAGCAGGGCGATCAGGGGGTAGCGCCATGTGATGCCACGCAGGACGTTCATGCGGCGGGGGTCCTTTCGGGGAGCGGCGCCGGGAGCTGTCCCGGGCGCGGTGCCGGATGCGCCTCGGTGGTGAAGTGGGCGCGGGCGAGGCGGCGTACGTCGTTGTCGGGCAGGCCCGGGCTGAGCAGGGACTGGCCCACGACGTACTTGCTGAGCGAGACCGGCCGGACCGCCATGCCGAGCAGCAGGCGGTCGGCGAGGGCGGGGCGCGCTCCGCCCTTGGTCTCGACCAGGACGTGCCCGGGGTCGAGCGCGGCGGTCCGGCCGTCCCGGCGGCAGCTCAGGGCGCCGTCGAAGGTGACGCGGCTGCCGTGCCGGAGGTCGGCGAGGGCCGCGCGGACGTAACGGACCTCCACCTCGGCGGTCAGCTCCCCGGCCGTGACGGGGACGCCGGCCCGCTCCAGCACCTGGTCGACGAACTCGGCCGCGTGGGCGGTCAGTTCGCCGTACTCGGCGGCCGGGACCCGCAGCGCGTGCTTGATCGTGGCGCCGCGGCCGTCCTTCGTCTTCACCTCCACCCGGCACAGACCGTCCTCGGCGTACAGGCGGGTGCGTACCTTCCAGCGCCGCCGCCGCTGCTGGACGTGGGCCCGCCAGGCGCCCAGCTCCGGGGTGTCGAAGTACGTACTGAGGTAGTTCGTCGTACGACGGCCGTCGCCCAGGTCGAGAACGTGGTGGCTGTCGGCGAGGCGGGCGACGAGGCGGCGGGCCCGGTCGAGCGGGACCAGGTACTTGCGGTCGACCCGGTGCTGCAGCGCCGCCGCCGCGTCCACCTCGGCGAGGGTCGCACCGCGCGGCTGGGCCAGGCCCAGCCGGGCCGCGAGGGGCGGGCCGAGGGGCGGGCCGAGGGGCGGGGCCGCGGTCACGGCGCCATCACCGGCTCACGAGGCTCGGAGTCCGAGGCGACGGCCGGGCCGGCGGGGTAACGGGCGAGGACCCGGGTGGTCTCACGGACGTAGTCGACCTCGTCCACGACCACCGACAGCGGCGCCTGGCCGAAGCGGAAGGCCACGTCGGCGGCGATCACCGCGGGGTCGGGGTAGATCCGGTCGAGGGTGAGCCGCACCGTGCGGGTCGGCGGCTCGTACGCCGTGGGGTCGTCGACCACGAGGACGGCGAGGAGCACCACCACGTCCAGCGCGACCACGAGCCAGGTCTGCCGCTGCGGCAGCCCCGTGCACAGGGCGATCACCAGGGCGACGAAGGTGTAGGCGACGTCCCGGAGGGTGAAGGCCGCGCTGCGCAGCCGGACCAGGGAGAGGATGCCGAACAGCCCGAACCCGACCCCGGCCGGGAACTTGCCGGCGCTGATCGTGCTCATCGCGGCGAACAGGCCGGTGTTCAGCGCGGCCAGCACCAGCGGCATCGCGGGCACGCTGGGCCGGCGCCGGTAGAGCCAGCCGACCAGGATCAGCAGGGCGATGACGTCGAGACCGCCGCGGGTCATCAGATCGGTGACCGTGAGGTGGTCGGTGATGCCCTTGGCGGCGAGCACCGATGCGTGCATGGGGGTCCCTTCCGTCACGGCACGTCGGACGGGGACCGGTCGCGGTCCGCGGGGCACCGCGACCGGAAGGACGGTAGGGATGTCACATGAACAGACCATGAAGCCTTCCCGGTGGCCGTGGTGTGCCCGGGGCGCGGTTAGCCTGACCGGCATGCACTGCCTGGTCGTCGACGACGAGACCCGCCTGACCGATCTGGTCGTCCGCTACCTGACCGAGTCCGGCCACACCGCCGAGGGCCGCTACGACGGGCCCTCCGGCCTCGCCGCCGCCCGCGATCCGCGCCTGGACGCCGTGCTGCTGGACGTGATGCTGCCCGGCATGGACGGCGTCGAGGTGTGCCGGACGCTGCGCGGCGAGGGCATCGACGTTCCCGTGGTCCTGCTCACCGCGCGTGGCGCGATCAGCGAGCGGGTGGCCGGGCTCGACGCCGGCGCCGACGACTACCTGGTCAAGCCGTTCGCGATGGAGGAACTGCTGGCCCGGCTGCGGGCGATATCCCGGCGGCGTCCCGAGTCCTCCGGGCGCCTGCGGGTCGGCGACCTCGTCCTCGACCCCGAACAGCAGCGGGCCTGGCGGGCCGATGCCGAACTGGAGCTGTCCCGGCGGGAGTTCGACGTACTGCGGGTCCTCATGGAGAACGCCGGGCGCGTGGTCACCCGCCTCCGGCTGCTGGACGAGGTCTGGGACGGCGAGACCGACCTGCGCAGCAACGCCATCGACGTGCACGTCTCCAGGGTGCGCGGCAAGGTCGACCGGGCCTTCGGCCGTACGACGATCACGACCCTGCGCGGACGCGGCTACCGCCTGGAGACCGCCCGGTGAAGCGCCTTCCCGGGCGGCTGCGGCCGTGGCCGTGGTTCCGGCGGCTGCCCGTCGTCGCCCGTCTGGTGCTGGCCGTCGCCGTCACCATGTCCCTGGTGCTGGCGGGCACGGCGGGACTGGTCTACTGGCGGGTCCAGGCCGCCCTGGACCGGCAGCTGAACGACGACCTGACCACGTACCGACGCAGCCTCGACCAGGCCGTACGGGACGAGGGACAGCTCCCGCCCGGCCCCAGCGGCAGCCTCCGGCAGGTCCTCGACGCACAGGGCCGGGTCCTGCTCTCCAGCGACGCCCTGCGCGGCCGGTCCCTGCTGACCCCGGCCGAGCTGGACGCCGCCGCGCACGGGGCCACCGTCCGGCGGGACGTCGGCTCCCTCCTGCCGATCACCTCGGACACCCTGCGTCTGCAGGCCGGCCGGGTCACGGCCGGCGGCCAGGGCCGGATCGTGGTCGCCGCCGTCCGGCGCGGACACCGCGACGAGGCGCTGCGCGAACTCCTCGCCCAGCTGGCCCTCGCCTCCGGCCTCACCCTGATCGCCGCCTCCGGCGTCGGCTACCGCACCGCGCGCGCCGCCCTGCGCCCCGTCGAGCGCTACCGCGGCGGTGCCGCCGGTCTCGCGGACGGCGCCCAGAACCTGCGCCTGGACGTGCCCGCCGACCGCGACGACGAGATCACCCGGCTCGGCCACACCCTCAACCACATGCTCGACCGCCTGGCGGCGTCCGCCGAACGCGAGCGCCGGTTCGTCGCGGACGCCAGTCACGAACTGCGCACCCCGCTCACCCTGATGCGCGCCGAACTCGACGTCGCCCTGCACCGCCCCCGCTCCGCCGGCGAACTCACCGAGACCCTGCGCTCGGTGGACACCGAGGTGCAGCGCCTGATCGAGCTCTCCAACGCACTGCTGGACCTGGAGGAACTGGGCACCGCCCAGCACCTCAGCCGGGCTCCGACCGACCTCGCCGACCTCGTCGGCGCCGCCGTCGCGCCCCATCTGCGCACCGCCGAGCGGGAGGGGCGGACCGTGACCGTGGACACCGCCCGCGCGAGCGTGGACGTCGACGCCCAGTGGCTGCGGCCCGCCATCGGCAACCTGCTCGACAACGCCCTTCGGCACGGCGCCGGGACCGTCCGCCTCACGGCCACCGTCCACGAGGACGTGCTGCGGCTGTGCGTCACGGACGAGGGGACCGGCTTCCCGCCGGAGTTTTTGCCCCGGGCGTTCGACCGTTTCGCCCGCGCCGAGGCCAGCCGCACCGGCGGCGGATCCGGCCTGGGGCTCGCCTTCGTCCAGGCGGTGGCCGCCGCCCACGGCGGCACCGCCCGCGCCGAGGACACCGGGCGCGGGGCCTCGGTCGTCCTCGTCCTGCCCTGCTGACCGCCTCCCGGACCCGGCCGCCGCGTGCGGTGGGACCACGGCATGCCCGCGGTCTCCGCGCCGTGCCCCGGAGGCATTTCTGTCGCGGCGGGACCACATGTCCGTGCCTGGCGGAGTTACGCTTCTCGTACGGGGCAGGTGGCGCTGAAGTCCTCCGAGTGCGGGTGCCGCGCACGTCCGGGTCCCTCTCCGCGTCCCCGAAACGAAGGTCATATGCCCGCTGAGAAAGCCCCCGTCACCGGCAACCTCGACGACGACGACTACCCCGCCTACACCATGGGGCGCGCCGCCGACATCCTCGGTACCACCCCCGCCTTCCTCCGGGCCGTCGGCGCGGCCGAGCTGATCACTCCCCTGCGGTCGGAGGGCGGTCATCGCCGGTACTCCCGCCGCCAGTTGCGCATCGCCGCCCGCGCCCGTGAGCTGGTCGGCCAGGGCACGCCCGTCGAGGCCGCGTGCCGCATCGTCTCCCTGGAGGACCAGCTCGACGACGCCCTGCGCCTGAACCGGGAAATGTGCCGGAAGCTGGACGAGCAGGGTGCGAATATCTAGTACCGCTGACACAGATATCAGTAATCCGGCCGGATGAGGATGACCGGAGGGTGCCGAAAACGCAGGCCCGCTCCGCCCCGACCTGTGTTAGCGTGACAGCAGTTGCAGTTTTGGTTGCCAGAGATTTTGTCTTTGCAGAGCTTTCCGGATTTTTCCGGAGGGGTGATCATAGCGGCGACCCGGCCCCGTAAAGTGCGGGTCCGACACTGCCCCCCGAGGGAGATTCAATATGGCATCTGGCACCGTGAAGTGGTTCAACGCGGAAAAGGGCTTCGGCTTCATCGAGCAGGACGGTGGCGGCGCTGACGTGTTCGCCCACTACTCGAACATCGCCACCAGCGGCTTCCGCGAGCTTCAGGAAGGCCAGAAGGTTACCTTCGACGTCACGCAGGGCCAGAAGGGCCCGCAGGCCGAGAACATCGTTCCCGCCTGACGCCGACGCACACGTCGCGAGCCACGGGTTCGCGCATCGTATGGCTGGGGCCCGCACCCTCTGGGTGCGGGCCCCAGCCATTGTGTTTCCTGTGATTCCCCACGGCGGTCCGGCGTTGCGCGGAAATTTCTCGGCACGCCGCACCGAGGAAAGGCTCGTCCCCCGAACGGCGGACCCCTCGCCGTTACCGGAGCCATTGGGCCGTTCGAAGGAGCCGAGGCGGGCACGGGCCGGTGTCCAGGCCTCTCCCGGTGTCCATGGCCCATACAAGGGACAGTTACGAATATATCTGCAGTTTGTAACGCGAATCCGTACCGTGCTCCGGTGCGGTCGTGCAGCGCCACAGTGTGGGGCCTCGGCATCGAGCCGGGAATCCCGGACTGCTCGCCCGGCCCCGACCAGGGCCGGTCCGCACGAACGTGAGGTGACGGATTCATGTCTGTTTCCCGTACGACGCTCCGCCTGATCGCCACCTGTGTGGCTTCGGGCGCACTCGTCGGCGCGGCCGCTCTGCCGGCCCTGGCCGCCGGACCCGGCCATGACCGTGACAACGGAAGGGGCTACTCGCACAGCTACCGGAGCGACCGCGACGGCCGCTTCGACGACCGGGACCGCGACCGGGACCGCGACCGGGACCGCGACCGGGACCGCGACCGGGACCGCGACCGGGCAGGGCGCGACGGCTGGGACCGGGACTGGAATCACGACCGCGACCGCGACCGCGACCGCTACCGGGACCGCGACTGGCGTGGGCACCGAGGCTGGGACCACGACCGGATCGGGCGCCCCGGCTGGTACGGCCACCGGCACGCGGATCACGATCGCTACCAAGGCCGCCGCTAGGGGCCGGACGGCCCTCAGCCGCTCGTGGCGGCGGTGCTGTGCCACGGCGGCTCATGCACTCGCCGCCGTCCGCCGGCACAGCCGGCACGGCCACCGCACCCCGGCCGGAGGGCCGAAGACCGCTTCTCCCGGTCTTCGGCCCTCCGGCCATGGTGTGGGGCGACGGTCCGCGGGTAGTCGACGCGCGCCGGCGGGGGAGCGGCGCATCACCTGGGGAGGTCGAGCGCCGCGCCCTGCCGGCAGTGCGCCGAACCGTCGTGACCGGGCGGCGGTGACTCGGCCCAGGATGGCCTCGCGCTTCGGGGGCATCCGGTAGGGCATGGTTACTGGATCGGCAACGGCACGCGGACGCGGTCAGGTTCACCGTGCGGCGAACGGCAGAGCGGTCGCGGCGGCGGCCCGTGCGGGCTTCGTCGGCCGCGGGGTCATCTACGTGTTGATCGGCGTTCTCTCACTGCGGATCGCGTTCACCGGCGGGGGCGGGCAGGCCGACCGGGGTGGCGCGGTCGCCGAAATCGCCCAAAAACCCTTCGGCACCCTGCTGTTGTGGCTGCTGGGAATCGCCCTGGCCGGGATGGCCCTGTGGCGGCTGTCCGAGGCCGCCTTCGGGCAGGCGGGTCCCGGCGGCGAGAAGCCGGGCAGGAGGGCGATGGCCGCGGGCCGTTTCTGCTTCTACGGATTCGTCGCGTACTCCGTGCTCTCCTACGCGGCCGGGGACAGGGGCAGCGGCAGTGGCAGTTCCGACAAGAGCTCCCGGGACGTCACGGCGAAGGCGCTGGCCTGGCCCGGCGGGCAGTGGATCGTCGGCGTCGCGGGCGCCGCGGTGGTCGCCGCCGGCCTGTGGATCGCCGCCCGGGCTCTCCTGCGCAAGTTCGAGAAGCATCTGAGGATGTCGGCGATGTCGCGGAGGGTGCGTGAAGTCGTGTCCTTCCTCGGCATGTTCGGCGGTGCCGCCCGGGGCATCGTCTTCGCCACCGCAGGCGGCTTCGCCATCGCCGCGGCCGTCCACCACAAGCCCGGCAGGGCCAAGGGGATGGACGACACCCTGCGCACGTTCGCCGACACCCCCGCGGGTCCCTGGCTGCTGGCGCTGATAGCGGTCGGCCTCATGGCCTTCGGGGCCTTCTCCTGGGCCAACGCGCGCTGGCGCAGGGTCTGACAGGCGCCGGAACGCGGCCCGCCTGACGCCGCGACAGGTGCCCGCGTCCGGGCACGTCCGCAGGGGCCGGCCGTCATGACGGCCGGCCCCTGCGGACGGATGTGCGCGAAGTCAGCTCACCATCGATACCAACGTCCCCGGCCACCGCCGGCGCTGGTGGAGCGCGCCACGAATCCGAGCAGCCACAGCACCAGGACGGCGAGGGCCACCCACCACAGAATCTTGACGGCGAAGCCGGCACCGAAGAGGATCACCGCGAGAAGCAGGACAAGAAGAAGCGGAACCATAATTATCGACCTCCTGCCGCTCCGGGTGCCCCGCTCTTGCACGGTCATTCACGATCGGTGCCTTGTTTGTGAAGGGAAAGTACGGGCACCGGTGGGGTTACCGCGACAGCGGCCCCATTACCACGAGAAGGCATGTTCCACGACTGGCGAAGGGTCTTCCCGGAAACAATCCGGGAAGACCCTTTCTCGTTTGTGTCGTCATTGCGCCGATGTGCCGGATCTCCTCATGAACATGGAGGCGGGGGGTACGCGGAATTACACGACGGCGAAAAGAACAGACCGACCCACGGGAAGAGTTCTATGGTCACCCCGCTGAAGAATCGGGCTTCGGACGAACAGGAACCGGGGGCGCCCCTGCGCTACAGCGCCACCTGGGAGACCACGGACACAGCGATCGCTGACGCTCGAACGGCCGTACGCGCCCTGCTGGCCCGGGCCGGCCACCCCCCGGACCAGTTGCCCAGTCAGGACGCCCAGCTCATCGTCAGTGAACTGGTCACCAACGCGGTACGCCACGCACCCGGCCCGGTCGGCCTGGTGCTGTGGGTGTCGCCCGACGCCGGCCTGCTGCGCGTCACCGTGAGTGACACGTCCCCCTGTCTGCCCGAACTGCTCGCACCCGACCCCCGCCGCGTCGGCGGACACGGCCTGCGCCTGGTCGTCCGGCTGTGCGGCCGGCTGCACACCGTTTCACGTGAAACCGGCAAACAGGTCGTCGTGCACCTTCGCCTGCGCGGGCCCGCCACCCGCTAGGAGTCAGGTGAGCATGCCTTCGCGCAGGCGGGCGAGGGTACGGGACAGGAGCCGGGAAACGTGCATCTGGGAGACGCCCAGGCGCTCGCCGATCTGGGCCTGGGTGAGCTCCTCCACGAACCGCAGGTGGATGATCTGCCGGTCACGCTCGGGGAGTTCGGCGATCAGCGGGGCCAGGGTGTGGAAGTCCTCCACCAGTTCCAGCGCGGTGTCCTCGGCGCCGATGAAATCCTGGAGGGCGCTCTCGCCGTCCTCGCTGTTGTTGATCGTGGCGTCGAGCGAGGAGGAGTTGTAGCCGTTGGCGGCCAGGCGCGCCTCGCGCACCTCGTCCTCGGGCAGGCTCATCAGGTCGGACAGTTCCTTGACCGTGGGGGTACGGCCGAGGCGGCTGCGGAGTTCGTCGGTGGCGCGGGCGAGCTGGACACGGGCTTCCTGGAGCCGCCGCGGGACGTGCACGGCCCAGGTGGTGTCGCGGAAGAACCGCTTGATCTCGCCGACGATGTACGGCACGGCGAAGGAGGTGAACTCGACCTCGCGGGAGAGCTCGAAACGGTCGATCGCCTTGATGAGTCCGATCATGCCGACCTGGACGATGTCCTCCATCTCGGCCGGTTCGCGGCTGCGGAACCGGCCGGCCGCGAAGCGGACCAGGGACATGTTCATCTCGATCAGCGTGTTGCGCGCGTACTGGAATTCGGGCGTGCCCTCCTCCAGAACCGCCAGCTGGTCGAAGAACGCCTTCGACAGCTCGCGCGCGTCCCTCGGCGCGACCTTGGCGGGGTCCGCGATCTCCGGAACGCCCAGCGTCTGCCCGGCAGTCTGAACGGTCGTCGTCGGCACGATGCCCCTCCCAGTCACTCGCCCTCGTCCTCGCCGGTTCGTCGTCCGGCAAGCACGCGCCTACCCCGGCCGACGGGCCGCATTCCCCCAGCCGTCGTCATTCTTCGCCGGGCTCGCCGTTTCCGGCCGCGGCTGTGTACGGGTTTCGGCGGGGGAAACGGCCGGTCGGTCCCCCCGCGGGGTGTGCGCACGGTCGGACGGGGGACTCGGAGGCCAAGCCGGGTTCAGCAGCGATCCCCTGGGGACTGGCCCGGCCCAGGCTTCTCTGGTTCAGCCGAAGTGCCGGAGGAGCCGCTCCTCCGGGGTCACGTCAGGGTGCCCTCGTCGCGGACCCGGCGGGCGACCTCGCGGAGTTTGATGTTGTTCGCCTGGGAGTAGCGGCGCAGCACGTTGAACGCCTCCTCCTCGGTGAGGCGGTGGCTGCCCATGATGATGCCCATGGCCTCGCCGATAGTGTGGCGGGTGGCAAGGGCCTGTTCCAGCTGGGCATGGGTGCGGGCGCTGGAGATCGCGACCGCCGCGTGCGAGGCCAGCAGCCGGCCGGCCAGCTCGTCGGCCTCGGTGAACGCTCCCGGCTTGTGGGAGTAGAGGTTCAGCGCGCCGAAGTCCTCGTCCCCGGTGTACAGCGGGAAGCCCATGATGCCGCCGATGCCGAGCCGGTGGGCCTCGGGAGCGAAGGCGGGCCAGCGCCGCTGCTCGCCGGTGAGGTCGGCGATGCGGAAGACCCGCTCGTCCCGCGAACGGTGAGCCGTGTCGAGGCACGGCCCTTCCCCCAGCCGCTGCTGGAGCCGGTCGCTGTCCGTGACCAGCTGGTGGGTGGGGGCGAGTGTCTCCACCCGCGCTTCGTGCAGCACGAGGATGCCCGCCGCGTCACAGCCTTCGACCAGTTCGGTGGCCGAGGCGGTGATCCGTGCCAGCGTGGTGTCGACCGAGTCCTGTGCCAGGAGTTCCCGGGCCATCCATGCCAACTGCTCCGCGAACCGACCCCAGTCCACGTCGTCCTCCGTTACTCGTCCCGTCCGGACAAGCCTCGTCGTCAGCTTCGCACGCGAGGCTCACGCCTACCACACGGGCGGATACCCGTGGCGGGCCGGGAGATGACTGCGGGGGCCGCGGCATCCGGCGGTGTTCAAGCTCCGGGAGACGGTGGCGGCGGAGGGGCCGACAGGGGTCCGCGGGGAGCCCCGTCGGCGCCGGGAATCAGCCGCTCAGACGACTGCGCAGCAGGGCCTTGCCCAGATCTGCGCCCTTGCGGCTGTCAGCCTGTGCCTTGGTGAACAGCTCGACCAGTTGTCCGTCCTTCGCCCGCTCGGCGTCCTTGATGTACGTGTCCAGCCGGAGGGCGTTGTCCAGGCAGCTCTCGACGTACCAGAGAAGGTTGTAGTCCTTGTCGGAGGTTCCGGTGATGTGTCCGGTCTCGGTGGCGCTGGCCATCGTCGCATCACTCCGTCGCGTTGTGTCGAAGCGGGCTCGGCCCGCCGGTCTGGCCCGCCGAGTACCCAGGCCAGGCGGTGCGCACCGGGAAAAGAGCGATTGCGGGAGCCGCCCGGTCGGCCCGCGTCCGCCGCGGGGTACGCGCGGTCGGCACCGTACCTTTGTTCGCGCGGCCTGGGCGGTCTGGTCTCCGCCGGGCCGCTGTGACAGGCTGGAGGAGTAACCAGCCTGGTCCGGTGGGAGACCCCGCGCTGCCGAACGGTCACCGAGGAGAAGGCGGCCGGTGGTGGGTACGGGTGGTCTCGCCCGGCTGGGAGCGGCGCCCCGTTGTGCGCCCTGGACGGCCTTCTTCCGGCAGTGGGAGCCGACCGTGATGGTCTTCGACCCCGAACGGTGGTTTGCTCCATGCCGGTTTTCGATGTACGGATCAGCGACTCTCCCACCCGGATCGTGCTCGCGCTGATCGGCGAACTGGACTTTCCCGCGCGGGCGCGGGCGGCGGCGGTCACCGGTCCGTTGGCGCTCGGCGGCCGTGACCTCACGGTGGACCTGACGCGGGTGGGCTTCATGGACGCCGGGGGGCTGGGGATGCTGCTGTGCCTGCGACAGCGGGTCGTCGCGGGCGGTGGCGTGATGGAGCTGCGCGGCATGCGGCCGCAGGTGCGGCGGGTACTCGAACTGACCGGAACAGACGCCCAGTTCGGTTCGGTCCCGGCCGACGCCGCCGGGGGTGGGGTGGCACTCCCGTACTCCGGCGGCTGACGGGGTCCTGGTACGCGCCGGGGAAGCGGGGAGCCGCCGGTGCCTCCATCGCGGTGCCCGCTGACCTGTCCGATCAGTGCGGCCACCATCGCGATGAGGCCGATCACCACCAGCAGACCACTGCCATGATCAGGACGAGGGGCATGGCCGCCCAGCCCTTGCGCAGCTCGGGCGGCTCCGGACGGGAGATACCGGAGACGCTCCCCTCCGCGGGTGGAGTGTCACCGGGCGCTGCCCCCGCCGCCCGGTTCGAGTCCCGGGGTTCGGCCCGGCTCAGGATCAGGAGTCGTCATGGCACGGACTCCTCTCGGTTCTCGGTCGGCCGCGGCCTGTGGGCCTTCGTCCGCCCGGCCGGCGGCGCGGTGAAGTGGCTGATCTCGGGTTTCCCGTCCCCGTGCCGCCGAACGGGGGACGGCTCGGCACGCCGCGATCACGGCTTGTGACCGTGGTGCCGCACCCGGCACAGGGGTGCCCCCGGAGGCCGGGGGCACCCCTGTCATGCCGTTGCGTCAGCGCAGGTCGCGCACCTTGATCGTGTAGATGCCGCGGCCGTGGGTGGCCGCGTACAGGGTGCTGCCGTCGGGGCCGAGCTTCAGCTGGAGCACGGCGACGGCCGGGAGCGAGCCGACGCGCTGCCACTGCGTGCGGCCCGGCGCGCGGTAGACGACGCCGAGGTCGGTGGCGACGGCGAGGCCGCCGTTCTGCGTGACCACGGCGGAGTCGGCCGGCACGTCGGGGAGGTTCGCCGAGACGTCGGTCCAGGTGGTGCCGCCGTCGGTGGACTCGAAGACGTGGCCGACACCCGCGCCCGGTCCCTCGGTCCAGTGCCGGGAGAAGCCGTTGACCGCGAGGAAGACGTGGTCGGCGTTCTTCGGGTCGACGGCGAAGCCGCTGAGGTAGCGGTTGGGCACGGTCCCGGCCACGGGCAGGGTGATGTCGTGCCAGCCGGTGCCGTCCGCGTTGCCGACGGCGATGCCGCGGGCGAAGCCCTGGTTGTTGCAGGGGCCGCACCAGCCGACGTACACCTTGCCGCCGGAGGCGGCGACGGCGGTCGCGGTGCGGCCGGCGCCGAGGTCGTACACGCTGGTCCACTCCGAACCGCTGCGGATGGCGTAGCCGTGGGTCTGCACCCACACGTGCCGGCCGCCCGCGATCCACGTCGAGCTGTTCTTGGCGTCGGCCGCGAGCGGGGCGATGAAGCGGGCCTCGCCGGTGGCGTTGTCGGCCGGTGCGACCTGGTACGACGTGACCTTGCTGGCGTCGGTGGTCCAACTGCCGTCGTTGACGGCGCAGTTCTGGGTCACCTGGATGGCGAGGTAGACGTATTCCTCCGCCATGTCGCAGCCGTTGGCGGGGTCGGTGAGGGTGTCGCCGCCGTCACCGCCGAAGTTCGAGCCCATGACCGTGTCATTGCTGCGGAGGATCGACTGGCCGTTGTCCTGGAGGCCGCCGGTGACGGACACGCCGCCGTGGTCCAGGTCCTTGCCGATGCCCACCGAGTAGTACTGGAGGGTGTCGATGGTGCCGTCGTTGAGTGAGGTCCAGTCGGTGGCGTGACCGGAGGCGTCCTGGGATCCGTCGACGGGGCGCTTGTAGACGCCGCCGTCGTTGCCGACGTACACGAAGCTCTTGCCGTGGTAGCTGCCGATCGCGACGGCGTGCTGGTCGGAGTGGGTGGTCTGGTTGCAGCCGCCGGTCTGCTTCGCCGGGTCGATGGACCAGCAGGAGAAGCCGAAGTTCCAGTACGGGCCGACGGTGGACCAGGTGCTGCCGCCGTCCTTGGTCTCGTTGACCTCCTCCAGGCCCGCGTAGACGTGCTCCGCGTTCGCCGGGTCGACGGTGAGGAACTGGTTGTACCAGGCCTGCACGCCCGGCATGTAACCGCTGGACGTCAGCGCCGAGCCGCCGGCGGCCAGGCCCTGGTAGTCGGCGATCTTCGTCCAGGGACCGGTGGGAGAGCCGGACTTGGAGACGTAGATGCCCTCCAGGCCGCTGTCCGGGTTGGTGTTCAGCTGCTCTGGCGACTGGTCGATGGCGTAGTAGCGGGAGCCGTCGGCGGAGCGGGCGAAGGTGACGTTGCCGACGTTGTCGGCGTCGGTCGGTAGGTCGCCGAAGCCGCTGCTGATCCGCTGCCAGCTGCCACCGGACCTGGTGTAGAAGCCGTTGTAGTCGTCGCCGCTGCGCCAGCCGACCGCGAGGACCACCTTGCTCGGGTCCTTCGGGTCGATCGCGATGTCGTTGGCGATGTTCTTGTACGCGGCCGAGTCGTCGTCAGCTTTCGAACCGCCCGGCAGATAGTCGGGGTTGGGCGCGAACTCCAGCTTCCAGGCACCGGTGAGCTTCTTCGTGGAGTGGCTCCACACGCCCTCGCTGGTGGCCGCCCACACCCTGCCGCCGCCGAAGCGCAGTTCGTGGATGGTGGTGGACTCCAGTTCGTCACCGCCGACCCGGCTGCGGGCGGAGAACGTGCCGTGGTGCGGGTCGGACAGGACGTAGACGCCGCTGCCGAGATAGGCGTCCGCGTTGGTGGTGGCCTCGCCGGTGCCCAGCCACAGCCGCCCCGCGCCGTCCAGCGCCAGCGCGCCGGTGGACTGCGAGGGCAGCTTGTCGCTGATCGGCTTCCAGTGCCCGCCGCCCCGCCTGGACCGCCATACACCGCCGCCCGCGCTGCCCGCGTACACGTACCCGTCGTCATCGGCCGCCATCGCCGCCATCCGGCCGGTGACCTCGCCCGAGCCGCCGCTGGAGTTGGAGTCGATGTCGCGGTAGCGGGAGTCGTCGGAGTTGTACGGAAGGTCGGTGATGTTGCGCCAACTGCCGCCCGTGGCGGGCAGGTTGCGCAGACTGGTCCAGGCGGCGCCGTACGCGCCGGGGGCCACGACGCCGGGCGAGGTGCGGGCCTCGGCGTACTGGTCCGCGCCCTCGGCGATCTCGTCGGCCTCGTTGCCGCCGTCGTTGTCCGCCGTCGCCCTGGGGGTGATGGCCCCCACCGCGTGCTCCCGCTCGGCGGCCAGCCGGGCGAGCGCGCGGACTCCGAAGGGGCTGCCGGCTCCGCCGGGCGCGGCACCCGCGGGTATCGCGACGAGCCCGGCGGACGCGGTGATGGCACAGATCGTGAGCCATCGTCTCTTACGGGTTGGTGCTGACACCAGATCCTCCCAAACGGGCAGTTCCACAGCCGTTGCAGAGCACCCGATCACCGGCGGCAGCGGGTGTCCGGGATTTGGCCAGCTATTGACCAGAACCTGTCACCTCGGGCGGCCCGGGGCCGCGGCATCGACCCGGAGCCGACGACCAGGCGGTCACGGCGTCTGCGGGGCACCGAGCTTCCCGGCGCGGGGAGCGGCATGCGGGGCGAGTCACCCGCTGAGCCTCGCGGAGTCTCAACTTTCTATAGTTTCAAGGAGGTTGAGGGCAACGTCGGCCGGCCGGGCGCCCTCGGGTGGAACCGCGGACTCTTCGCTGTCATCTCTTCAAGTCGACGGAGAACGGAGCAGCATGACCTTGTACAGACGGAACTCCCCACGGTGGCTGGCGTCGGCCGTCGTCGGAAGTGTCGTGGCGGCCGGGGCGTTGGCGCTCCTGCCGTCGGCGGCGCAGGCGCAGACCAAAACCTCCCAGCAGTCCGGCGCGCAGGCCGACTTCGCGGCCGCGGCGGCGAAGTACGACGTCCCCGTGTCCGTGCTCATGGGGGTCACCCGCGAGGAGTCCGGCTGGCAGTCCCACCCGGGCTACAGCGACAGGGGCGGTTACGGCCTCGGCAACCTCACCGACGTGACGACGGCCATGCTGGTCGACGGCGCGGCCGGCGCCGGTGGCCGCTCGGACCTGTCCTCGCTGGTGAACCGTCCCGGCATGCACACCCTGCGGACGGCGTCGAAGCTGACCGGCATACCCGAGGCCCGGCTGAGGACCGACCGCGGGGCCAACCTGGAGGGGACGGCCGCGCTGCTGGCGTCCTATCAGAAGACCCTCACCGGCAGCCTGCCGCGGAACCCGTCCGAGTGGACCGCGGCCGTGGCCGAGTACAGCCACTTCACGGACAAGAAGGCCGCCACCCGGTACGTCCACGGCGTCTTCAAGGCCATCGCCTCGGGCGCCGAGCAGAAGACCGCCCAGGGAACGCTGCGCCTGGCCGCGGACCAGGACGCGCGGCCCGACCTGTCCCAGCTGGACGAGCTCAGGCTGACGAGCGCGGACACCACCACCGGCGCCGAGTGCCCGGCCACCATGGACTGCACCTACGCGCCGGTCGCCGTCACGGGCAGCAACGGCCAGGTGTCGAACCGGCCCGCGAACGGCATCCAGATCGACCGGATCGTCATCCACACCGCCGAGGGCACCTTCGCCTCCGCGCTGTCGACCCTGTCGGCCCCCGGCGCGGTCGTGTCCGCCCACTACCTGATGGACACGGACGGCAGCACCACGCAGCTGATGCCGGTCGAGGACATCGCGTACGCCGTCGGCAACTACCACTACAACCTGCACTCGGTCTCGATCGAGCACGCGGGCTTCACCGCGCAGGGCGCGCAGTGGTACACCGACGCCACCTACCAGCAGACCGCCGAGCTGGTGAAATACCTCGCCCAGCAGTACGACGTGCCGCTGGACCGGCAGCACATCATGGGCCATGACAACGTTCCCGGCTCGCTCGACTCGAACCTCGCCAAGCAGCACTGGGACCCGGGCACGGCCTGGGACTGGAACCGCTTCATGACGCTGCTCGGCGCGCCCGCGGCCACGGGCCCGCACGGGGTCGGCCCGGCCGGCTCGGTGGTGACCATCGCTCCGGGGTTCGAGAAGAACATCCAGTCCTACACGGTCTGCCCGGCCGACGACCCGTCCGGCGTGACGACGGCCTGCGGCGAGGTCGCGCAGCCGTCGAACTCGCTGTTCGTGCGTCAGGCGCCCGCCGCCGACGCGCCGCTGCTCCTCGACCCGGACGTGCACCCCGGCCTGACGGCGGGCACCGACCAGATCAGCGACTGGAGCGACCGCGTCCAGGCCGGTCAGCAGTTCGTGGTGGCCGACCGCCAGGGCGACTGGACCGCGATCTGGTACGACGGCCAGGAGGGCTGGATCTACAACCCGTGCGGGCGCAACACCGTCCCGACCACGGGCGTGACGGTCATCAGCGCCGTGGGCCCCGACGCCGCGCCGCTGTACGGCCAGGCGTACCCGGCGGCGTCCGAATACCCCGCCGGCCTGTCGCCGTCGCGGCAGGTCGCGCTCACGGCACCCGGCTACCGGATCCCGGTCGGCCAGGCCTACGTCGTGGACCAGCCGGCCGCGGCCGCCGACGACTACTTCACCTCGGGCGCCGTGGTGAAGGGCGCACAGAAGTACTACCAGGCCCAGTTCAACAACCGGACCATCTACGTGAACGCGGCCGACGTGACGGCCACCGAGGCCCGGTGATCCCGGACCCCGCACCCGGCAGAACCTGAACGACCGGACGTGCCCGGAGCCGAACGGCTCCGGGCACGTCTTCGTCCGGCTCGGTCGGCCCGCCGGGCGGGCCGTGGGCCGTGGCGGCGGCCGGTGCGCGGCCTCACAACTCCGGCGTGGCAGCGGTCCGGCGCAGGGGCAGGCGGCTGACGGCCGCCGCGTCGAGGAGCCGTCCGCCGGTGTGCGCTCCCGTCTCGATGTCGGCCCACCAGTCGGCGCCGTCCTCCAGGTAGCGCAGCAGGATGCCCTCGCGCAGCGCCCAGGGGCAGACGGCGACGGCCTTCACGCCGCTCAGCTTCATCGCGGTGTGCCCGACGACCGCGCCCGCGAGGCTCTGCCGGGCCCGGGGCGCGGAGATGCCGGGCAGCCCGGAGCGTTCGGCCGCCGGCAGGGCGGCCAGCCGGTGGATCGCACGGCGCAGGTCGCCGCGGCGCAGGACACGTTCGGCGAACGGCCCGTGCCGTCCGGGCGCGGCGCCGCACAGCCGGGCCAGCTGCTGGAAGGTGCGGGAGGTGGCGACGGCGGTGTGCGGATGCTCCCAGCGGATACGGGCGGTGGCGTCCCGCAGCTGGTGGCGCACCGCGCGGCGCAGGGCCTGGAGCTCGGCCTCCGAGGGCGGGCCGTCCTGGTCGAGGTACTCCCTGGTCAGCCTGCCCGCGCCGAGCGGCAGGGAGGCGGCGAACTCCGGCATCCGGCCGCGTCCGAAGGCGACCTCCAGGGAGCCCCCGCCGATGTCGAAGACGGCCAGCGGCCCGGCGCGCCAGCCCATCCAGCGCCGGACGCCGAGGAAGGTGAGTTCGGCCTCCGTCTCACCCGGCAGCACACACAGCCGTACGCCCGTCTCCTCGCGCACGGTCCGCAGGACGGCGGCACGGTCGGGGGCGTTGCGCACGACGGCGGTCGCGAACGCCAACGGTTCCGGCGCACCCCACCGGGCGGCGATCTCCGTGGCCTTGCGTAACGCCTTGACCAGGTGGTCCGTGGCCTGCTCCCCCAGCCGGCCGTCGGACGCGACCTGCTCGGACAGCCGCAGCTTCCATTTGGCGGTGTGCACCGGCAGCGGCACACCGTTCGTCACATCCGTCACTACCAGCCGGACCGTGTTCGAACCGGCGTCCACCATGCTCAGCCTCATTCAGGGCCGAATACCCACCGTCGCGGGAATGATGCGGACCGTACACAACGCGGTACGGCCATCACGCCAGTCGGCCAGCAGCCGGGCCGCCAGCCGGTCCTCCAGGTGACCGGTCGCGCGGATCCCGAAGACCACGTCGGCCTCCAGCCACGGCTCGTCCGCCAGCAGTCCGGCGACCACGTCGTGCCGTACGACCTGTTCGTGCACCGCGTCCGCCTCGACGTGCTCGGTGTAGAAGCGGACGGCCGCCGGTCCCGCGCCCATCCGGCGCAGCGCCTCGGCCAGGCGGCGGGAGGCCGGGGAGGACGTCACCTCGACGGTCGCGAAATGGCCGACGAGCGCGCCGCGCAGGGCCCGGTGCAGGCCGAACAGGGACATCATGTTGACGGTGGCCAGGGCCTCGGCCGGTGCGGCGTCGACGTAGCGGCCGTACGCGGTGTCCAGGTCCAGGTCCGTCATCAGGTCGGCGAACAGCCGTGCGTGGATCTGGTCGGCGCGGCCGGCGCCGAACTCGTCGAACTCCACCGCGACCATGGCGGCCTTGGCCCGTCCGCGCAGCCGGGGGATCACCCAGGCGTGCGGGTCTGCCTCCTTGAGGTGGTAGAGCGAGCGCAGGGCGGCGTACTCCCGGAACTGTTCCAGGGTGCCGTGGTCGCGCAGGAAGTACGAGAGGCTGCCGCCGTCGTCGCCGACGGGTTCCAGCTGGAGCGCGTCCAGGGCCTGACCGGCGGTGTCGGACGCGTCGACCGGCACGTTCGCGCGCAACGCGCCCAGGAAGCGGTCCTCCAGTGCGGCGCGCAGGGCGAGCAGCCGGGGGTCCCACTCGCGGTCGTCGGGCACCCCGGCGAAGCCGAGATAGTGGAGTTCGTAGAGCACGTACAGGGCGAGCTGGAGGTCGTCGCCGTAGGCGTCGGCGGGCGCCGGCGGCGCGGTGGACTCCGAGCCGCGCATCAAGTCGATCAGCGCGGCCGAGAACGGGCCGCGCGGCTCGGGCAGGCGCACATCGGTCATGAGGTCTCGTCCCGTTTCGTACGGCGGCGGTGGCTGGTGTCGCACCAGGGCGGGGTCCGGGTACGGCGGCAGGTGCAGACGGCGACCACGAACCGGTGGGACACCGTGATCCGGCCGTCCTCGTCCACGACTTCGACGGGGCCCTCCACCAGGAGCGGCCCGTCGCGCTGGACGCGGATGCGGCGGGGGCGTTCAGGAGTGTGCGGCACGGATCACCACCAGTTCCTCCGTGGTCCGGTCGGCCACCAGGCCGCACTCGCGCAGCCAGGTGAGCCGGGAGTGCAGGACGCGTCCGAACGGCAGCCGGACGCGGTCGACGACCTCGGCGCGCAGACCGGCGGCACCGAGCCGGTCCAGGGTCTTCTCGACGCCGCTCAGATGCGAGTGCACCATCAGCAGCGTCCCGGCCGGGCGCAGCACCGCGGGGGCCAGCGCGCAGATGCGGTCGATCAGCAGCCGGCCGTCCGGGCCCGCGTCCCAGGCCCGGGCGGGGCCCCGGGGCGGGCCGTCGGCGGGCGGGGCGGGGACGTACGGCGGGTTGGTGATCACGAGGTCGAACCGGTGGCCGGGGACCGCGCCCGCCAGGTCACCGTGGCGGATCCGCACCGTCTGCCCGTTCAGCAGGGCGTTGCACCAGGCGGTGGCGAGGGCCCGCCAGGAGATGTCCACCGCCGTGACGCGGGCGCCGTGCCGGGCCGCTTCGACCGCGAGCGCGCCGCTGCCGGTGCCGAGGTCCAGGACCTCGGTGCGGCTGGTGATCCGCTCCCGGCGCAGCGCCCGGCTCAGCAGCGCGGTGTCGGTCTGCGGCCGGTAGACGCCCGGCGGGGTCCAGCAGCGGAACCGGGGAGCGGAGACGAGGGAGTCGACGGTCATCGTGGCACCTCGCCTCAGCTCGACGCCTTCGACGGCCGCTCGGCGCCGCCGCTGGTGCCGGTGCCGGTGACCGCACCGGGGGCGACGGGCAGGCCCACGGCGCGCACGAACTCGGCCGGCCGAGCGACGACCACCGAGGCCGGCGCCGCCGTGCCGGAGGGCGCGGGGGACTCCTTGAGCGTGCAGTTGACGACGAGGGCTTTCACAGGTCTGCTCCACGGGCCGGGGACGGATGAGTGCGCGGACCGAACGCGCCACACGGGTACCCCTGGCAAGCAGACGTAACGGGGGAGGCCGCTGCGGGCGGTGCCGCGCCACGGACGGCGGAGCCGCACACGACCGACGGCCCGCCAGGCCGGCCGGCTGCCTGGCCGCACGGCTGCCATACCGGACGGCTGCCTTGTCGGCCGGCGGTCGTGCGGGCCGGTCCGGTGGTCCGGTGGTCCTGCGGTCCGGTGGCCGGGTGGCCCGGTGGTTGCGCGCTTCCGCGTGCCTGTGCTTCCGCGTGGCGGCGTTCCTGCGTTCCTGCGTTCCTGCGTTCCTGCGTTCCTGCGTTCCTGCGTTCCCGCGTGGCGGCGTGCCCGCGTTCCTGCGCTCCCGCGTTCCCGCGTGGCCGCGCTTCTGCGCTCCCGCGTGGCCGCGTTCCCGCGCTTCTGCGCTCCCGCGTGGCGGCGTTCCCGCGCCCCCGCGTGGCCGCGCTTCCGCGTGCCTGCGCTTCCGCGTGCCTGCGCTTCCGCGTGCCCGCGTGCCCGCGTGCCCGCGTTCCGGGGTCCGGTCCTTCGGAGCCGATCGCCTATATGTCGCGCTTCTCCAGCGGTCGTACGGCCGGGCCCTGGAGGATGCGGCCGTCGGGGGCGAAGCGGGAGCCGTGGCAGGGGCATTCCCAGGCCTGTTCCGCGCGGTTGAAGGCGACGAGGCAGCCGAGGTGGGTGCAGTGGGCCGAGACGGCGTGGAGCTGACCGCTGTCGTCCCGGTGGACGGCGCACGGGTGACCGCCCACCCGGACGACGGCTCCGTCTCCCGGGGCGAGGTCCTCGGGGGCGGGTGCCATGACGGACGCCAGCCGGTCGCCGACGAAGTGCCTGGCCACCTGCGCCTGGTGCTTGAGGAACGCCCCTCCCTCGCGGACCACGGAGGCCAGCCGGCGCGGGTCGTACAGCCCCGCCCACTCGCTCTCGCGGCCCTCGACGAGGTCGCTGATCAGGCCGCCGGCCATGATGCCGCCGCTCAGGCCCCAGCCGCCGAAGCCGGTGGCCACGTAGGTGTGGCGGCTGCCGGGGTGCAGCGGGCCGACCAGGGGCACGGAGTCGGTGGAGTCGTTGTCCTGGGCGGCCCAGCGGTGGGTGACCGTCAGCCCCGCGAAGCGACTGTCGGCCCAGGCGGTCAGCCGGGCGAAGCCCTCCTCGACGTCGGCGGTGCCGGGGGTGAAGTGCTCCCCGGTGACGATCAGCAGCCGGGTGCCGTCGGCCTGCGGAGCGCTGCGCACCGACCGGGTGTTCTGTTCGGTCGTGATGTACATGTCGCGCGGGGCCCGGCCCGCGTCGACGGACCCCGCGACGACCAGCTCACGGCGCGGCGAGAGCCGGGTGAACAGCAGCGCCCGGTCGAAGACGGGGTAGTGCGTGGCGACCACGACCTCGCGCGCCCGCACCGTCGCGCCCACGTCGGTCGACAGGACGCAGGGCTCGCCCTCGGAGAGGCCGGTGACGCGCGTCCCCTCGTACACGGCACCGCCGTGTACGCGCAGGTCGGCGGCGAGGGCGCGCAGGTACTTCACGGGATGGAACTGCGCCTGGCCGGTGACCCGCACCGCGCCGGCCACCGGGTAGGGCAGCTCGGTCCCGGTGACGAACTCGGCCGGCAGGCCCGCCTCGCGCGCCGCCTCGGCCTCCGCCCGCAGCTGCCCGACGTGCTCCGGACGCTCGGCGTACGTGCAGGCCGCCGCCTCCTCCCACTCGCAGTCGATACCGAGGTCGGCGACGATCTCGGCGGCCCGGCGGATCGCCGCCGACTGCGACTCGGCGTACAGCCGCGCGCCCTCCCGGCCGCGCGTGCGGCGCAGGTGGTCGTAGACGAGGGTGTGCAGCGCCGTCAGCTTCGCCGTGGTGTGGCCGGTGACCCCGGCGGCGAGCCGGCCCGCCTCCAGCACGGCCACCTCGCGGCCCCGCCGGACCAGCTCCCACGCCGTGCTGAGCCCGGCGATCCCGCCGCCGACCACCGCGACATCGACGGAGACGTCTCCGTCCGGCGGGGGAGCGGGCGCCCCGTCCGGCGCGGTCTCGATCCAGTACGACCCCCGCAGTTCCTGAGCGTTCATGACGGCCGGGTTCCCGCCCTGCGCGGGCGACACGCACGACCGCGCGGGGCAGGGGTTTGCGCGGGCCGGACCGGGCAACTCGGGCGCTGTTCGAGCCCGGTCAGCCGCGCAGCGCGTCGGCGGGGCCGGTGGCGTACTCGGCCCGGTAGAGGGCCGCGAAGCGGCCGGGGTGGGCGAATCCCCAGCGAGCGGCGATGCCGGCGACGGTGGCACCGCTGTGGGGGGCGGCCGCGAGCAGGTCGTGGTGCGCCTGCGCCAGGCGGACCCGCCGGAGATACGCCATCGGCGTGGTGTCGAGATGCCGGCGGAAGGCGTACTGGAGCGTGCGGATCGTGACGTGGACGGCGCCCGCGATGTCGGCGACGGTGATCGGCTGGTCGGCATGGTCGTCGATGTAGGCGACGGCCCGTCTCAGGGTGGCGGGGTGGGCGTCGCCCCGGTCCTGCCCGGTGGGGTCGGTCTGGGCGGTGTTGGGGAAGGCGGCCAGGACGCTCGCGGCCAGCAGCTGGCCGCCGGCCGAGACGAGCAGCGGCTCGGCCGCCGTTTCCGGGTCGGCCAGGACCTGGTCGCGCAGGTAGAAGATGGTGGCCCGCAGCCGGTCGCCGGCGGCCTGGGACCGCGGCCGGTGCCCGGTCAGCCGTACCGGCTCGTCCGGCCGTGCTCCGGTGGAGGCCGCCACCTGGTCCAGCAGACCGGGATCGAGCATCGTGATGTTGTAGCGGGCGTTGCAGATCCGGCCCGTGTACGGCAGGTCGTGGGGTGCGAACAGCACGGTGTCACCGGCGACGAAGGAGTCCCGCACGCCGTGGAAGACGTGGTCCTGGACGGTTCCCTCGTGGACGACGCAGAGACAGATCCTGCCGAGCGGGGTGACCGAGTACGACATCTCGAAGTCCAGGTCGATCTCGTCCACGCTGAACGACGTCGTCGCGTCGCGGCGTACGCGTGCGGTACCGGCGGCGGGGGTGGTGCTCCCGATGCGCATGCGCGCGTAGGCGTGGGAGAGGAAATCCTCCGTCATGCCGAGGTCGTCGCTTTCGAATACGAGCGAGTCCATTCACTTCTCCTTCCCCCGGCCTCGGCGCTTCAACAGGGAGACGGTCGTCACGGCGCTCACGCACGTCGCGAGCGGCGTTTTCGTTTTGTGGACGGCGAGGGCGTCGACCATGCGTTTCCGGTACCCCTACGTGGGCCGGGCGCGGGCAGCAGTAAGGGAGACCGGCATGACAGCCCGACCAGAAAGCTCTCCTCACGATGCCCGAAGACGTGGACACCGTCGCCCGGATCACAGCCCTTGAGACAGAGATCGCCCAGCTCCGCCACGCCGTCACCGCCCGTGCGACGGTCGATCAGGCCATGGGCGTGGTGATCGCCTATGCCGGGGTGACCCCGGAGACGGCCTGGGAGATCCTCAGGGACGTCTCGCAGCACACCAACACCAAGCTGCGGGAGATCGCCGAGCAGATCAGACAGTGGCCGCACTGCGAATGGCTTCCGGACGAGGTACGGCACGCCCTGGGCGCGGCGGTGCTGGCACGGTCCGCGCAGACCCCCGCGACCGGGGCCGTGCCGGACCGGTGACCGCAGGCCGGACGCTTTCGCCGTGGCAGGGCCGCCCGCGCGTCCGCCGGACGGGCCGAGGCGTGCGCCGGGGCTCCGCCGCCTACGGGGGAGCGGCCCCCCGGGAGCGCGGCCGCCGCACGGTCACAGCACGGCGATCGGTTCACCGGCAGCCGGTCGCCGTCGGGAGCCGCAGCGGGGCGATCACGCACAGGAGTGCCGGCGTCCCGTCCCCGGACTGTCCGGAGCACTCCGCGTCTCGACGGCCGCCCCCAACGACACGATGCGCGGCCGCCCCCAACGACACGATGCGCCCGCACCCGCCCTCGGCGGCGGCCGCCGGGAACCGCTCCGGCCTCGGCCGCTCAGCCCACCGCGCCGCCTCGGCCCACCGTCCCGGGCCCGGTCCGGCAGCCTGCGGTACAGCTCGCGGAAGGCCGCCTCCTGCCGCGATCCTGTTCCGATTCCTGCTCCGGCCTTGTTCCGGTCGGCACTCCCGGTGACACCGAGCCCAACCAGGCGGCCGGGCCACCCGCCGGACGCGGGCCGCGGGCGCCCCCGACGCGGTTGCTTCCGGCCCCCGGCCCCCGGCCCCCGGCCCCCGGCCCCCGGCCCCCGGATTCCCGGCGTGCGGGCGATATGGGCGGGGCATAGGCTGATCGGGTGAAGTCGCGGAATTCCTAGGCGGTCTCACCGTGGCCGGTCGCCCTGGCGCGCCGGCCGATTCTTGCCCGCGTTCTTTCTCGCGATCACCAAAATCCTTCTGCGGAGACCCGACGAGCGCGGCGCGCCGCCTCCCGGTACGGGTCCGCAGCCTGCAGCCCCTGTGGAGGCCGGGATGCGAGTCGTCGTTGATCTCTCCCGATGTGAAGGCTATGCGCAGTGCGCGTTCCTGGCTCCGGACGCGTTCCGGTTGCACGGCGAGGAAGCGCTGATGTACGACCCGGAGCCCGATGACGCCGTGCGCGACCGGGTGCTGCGCGCGGCGGCGGCCTGCCCGGTCCAGGCGATTCTCGTCGACCGGCTGGAGAGCCGGCGTACCCCGGTGGAGGCGGCGAGGTCATGACCAGTGCCGACAACCTGCGCGCGTTCAGGCGCGACGGCCGCATCGTGATCGTCGGGGCGTCCCTGGCGGGACTGCGGGCCGCGGAAACCCTGCGCGAGGAGGGGTTCACCGGATCGCTGACGATGATCGGCGACGAGCTCGGCGAGCCCTACGACCGTCCCCCCTTGTCGAAGCAGGTCCTGACCGGGTGGGTGCCCGCCGGGGGCACCGCGCTGCCGCGCCGGCGTGACATCGACGCGGAGTGGCTGCTCGGCGTGCCCGCGAGCGGGCTGGACCTGGCCACCGACCAGGTACGGCTCGCCGACGGCCGCGAGGTCCCCTTCGACCGCGTGCTGATCGCCACCGGCGTACGGGCCCGGCCCTGGTTCGTGGAGAGCGAGGCGGAGCTGGACGGCGTGTTCGTCGTACGGACCCGCGAGCACGCCGAGGGCCTGCGGCGCGCCCTCGCCGCCGGACCCTCCCGGGTGCTGGTCATCGGCGCGGGATTCACCGGCTCCGAGATCGCCTCCGTCTGCCGGGAGCGGGACATCCCGGTGACGGTCGCCGAACGCGCGCCGTATCCGCTGGTCGGGGCGCTCGGCGCCATGATCGGCGAGGTGGCGGCGGACATGCAGCGCGCCCACGGTGTCGACCTGCGGTGCGGGGTCAAGGTCACCCGGCTGGAGGGCGACGCCCAGGGGCGGCTGCGCCGGGCCCACTTCGACGACGGCAGCACGATCGACGCCGACGTGGCCGTGGTCGCGCTCGGGGGCATCCGCAACACCGAGTGGCTGCGGGGCTCCGGACTGGCGGCGGGAGTCTGGGGCGTCGCCTGCGACACGGGCTGCCGTGCCATGGACCTCAACGGCCTGATCACCGACGACGTGTTCGTCGCCGGGGACGTGGCGCGCTGCCCGAACCCGGTCTACGAGTACCGGCTGATCTCGCTGGAGCACTGGGCCAACGCGGTGGAGCAGGCCGAGATCGCCGCCCACAACATGCTCCACGGCCAGGCGGACCGCTGGCCCCACCTGTCCATCCCGCGGTTCTGGTCGATCCAGTTCGGCGTGAACATCAAGTCCGTCGGCGTGCCGACCTTCGCCGACGAGGTGGTCGTCACCCAGGGCTCGGTCTCCGACCACCGCTTCGTGGCCGCGTACGGCTACCAGGGCCGGGTCACCGCGGCGGTGACGTTCAACAACGCGAAGTGGCTGGACCACTACCGGCAGCTCATCGAGACGGCCGCGCCCTTCCCGCCGCCCTGCCCCACGCCCGACCAGCCCGTCGACACGAAGCCGGTACCCGTCGACTTCCCCGGCCCCCTCCTGCTCGCCCAGGGCGCCACCGTGGTCGTCACCGGTCACGACCCGGGTGAGCGCCGCGTCACGGCCGCGCACCAGCACCACCGCTAGGCCGCCGGCAGGAGTCCGCCGGCAGAAGGCCCCTGCCAGAAGCGCCCTGCCAGAAGCGCCCTGCCAGAAGCCCCCTGCCAGAGCCCCTGTCAGGAGCCCACCGTCAGGAGGAAAGGACAGCGAGATGACCACGACCGAGGCGCCCGACATCCTGCACCGGATCCTCGACTACTCCTCCCGGCCCGACCCGTACCCGCTCTACGCGGAGCTGCGCAAGACGCCGGTGGCCCGGCAGGAGGACGGCAGTTACGTCATCAGCACCTATCGCGAGCTCGCGGAGATCCTGCACAACCCGCACCTGAGCTCCGACGTCCGCAACCTGGCGCATCCGATGCCCTCGGCCGAGGGCGCGCCCACCCCGGCGTTCATCAACATGGACCCGCCCGAGCACGACCGGCTGCGGCGGATGGCGATGCGCCACTTCGGCCCCCCGCACACCCCGGGGCTGGTGACCGGCCTGGAACCCACCCTGTCCGACACCGTCGGCGGTCTCGTCGACGACCTCGCGGACAAGGAACGGATCGACATCGTCGACGACCTCGCCTACCCGTTCCCCGTCACGGTGATCTGCCACCTGCTCGGCGTGCCGCGCGAGGACGAACCGCGGTTCCGTGTGTGGGTCAACGACATCATCAACTCGATCGACTACGACCCGAAGACCGACCCGAAGGAGAAACTCGACGACGGCGTGCGAGCCCGCCAGAACCTGCGCGAGTACCTCGGCGGACTGGTGGAACAACGCCATGGCCACCCGAGCGACGACCTGCTGTCACGGCTGGCCAACGACGACGGGCCGGACGGGCGGATGACCGACGAGGAGATCATCAGCACCGCCAACCTGCTGCTGATCGCCGGCCACGAGACCACCGTCAACCTCATCACCAACGGCATGCTGACGCTGCTGCGCCACCCCCACGTGCTGCGACGGCTGCGCGACGAACCGGACCTGGTCGTGCCGCTGGTCGAGGAACTGCTGCGCTACGAGCCGCCGGTGCACATCATTCCCTGGCGGGCGGCGTACAGCGACGTCACCGTCGCGGACACCGTCATCCCCAAGGGCTCGCAGATCATGCTGATGCTGGCCTCGGGCAGCCGCGATCCGAACCGCTTCCACGATCCCGACCGCTTCGACCCCGACCGGCAGGACAACCAGCACCTCGGCTTCGGCAGCGGCATCCACCTGTGCTTCGGCGGCCCGCTGGCCCGGCGGGAGGCCCATATCGCGCTGGGCGAGCTGGTACGCCGCCTCGACGGTCCCCGGCTGGTCGCCGACCCGCCCCCCTACCGGCGCAGCCCCGTGCTGCGCGGGCCGATCCATCTACAGGTCGAGCAGAACGGCGGTTACTGACGAGGGCGTTTTGATGTCGTCTCGCTGAGGTTCGCTGACGGACGGCCCTGACGGCGCTATGTCGTTGGTGTGAGATACGCGCAAGGCG